>JALORD010000133.1 GCA_025459145.1 Pirellulaceae bacterium
ACTGTGGCTTGTCAGCACCCGGTTTTCGTGCCTGGCGACGCTCAGCCCCGATTACAGCTTCGTCCCCCGCTGGCGGCCGCCGTTCATCTCGGCGATCGCTGCTGAGGATCGCTGCCACTTGAATGGTTTGGCGATGGTCGATGGTCAGCCGCAGTATGTCTCGGCTCTGGGTACGACCGACACCCGCGACGGCTGGCGGGCCGACAAACCGCATGGCGGCTGCATCCTCGATGTCCCCAGCGGCGAGTTTGTCACTCGCGGCCTCTCGATGCCGCATTCCCCGCGGTGGCACGGCGATCAGTTGTGGGTTCTGGAGTCGGGAACGGGAAGCCTGTTGCGGGTCGACAGGGACACCGGCCGCCGCGAGACGGTGATTGAATTGCCGGGCTTCACGCGCGGCTTGGCGCTGGTCGGCCCGATCGCCCTGATCGGTTTGTCGAAGATCCGCCCCACTTCGGCCATGGACGGAGTGCCGATTGCCGAGCGTCGCGAAGACCTCAAGTGCGGCGTTGCCGCGGTCGACCTCCGCTCGGGCCGCCTCCTCGGGATGCTCGAATTCCAAACGGCGGTCGAAGAGATCTTCGACGTACAGCTTCTGCCGGGCTCGCGCTTCCCCGAGATCCTCGGCTTTCAGCAAGACTCCATCGCCCACACGTTCGTTGTGCCGCCAGAACAGGTTTCGTGAGCCGTCGGGCCTGGCTTCTTGTCGGGATGAATGTTTTCCTTGCAGCAGATCGACGTGCAAATTCACGAGCTGGATGGCCGGATGCGGGTCGAGCAGATTCGCCGCCAAATCTGACGAAGCGGCCGTGCATCGAGGGGGAGGCGTGGCGTATGGGTAGCGCTTGCGGCCCGCCGCAGCCGATGCTCCCTCAGAATCGTGCGCTGCCCGCAGGCGTGGCGGGGATTTCCGTGAATTCCCGAGCGCCCTGCGGTATAGTGGCCGGGCAAGCAAATGGGCAAGTTTGCTCGGGAGCAATTCGCATGCAGAAGATTCCGCGGCGGCGCATATTGGCCCTGGCAGCGGGGAGCTTGGCGGGCGGTCTCGTGGGAGGCGCCTGGCTGGCCCAGGATCGTTCGCTCCCTTCGGCGAGCGAGTCGCCACCGCTCGCAGCGGTCACGCGGCGAACGTGGGCCTTGGGGACCGAAGTCTCGATCACGGTTCGCCACCCGTCGGTCCCCACGGCCAACGGGGCGATAGCCGCGGCCTTTGCCGAGTTGGCCCTGGTCGAGCAGTTGATGAGCATTTATCGCCCTGACAGCGAACTCAGCCGACTCAACTGCACCGGACGGCTCCAGTGTCCCCATGCGTATGTCGTGCAAGTGCTTCGGGAGGCAAATCGCTGGTCGCGCGAGTCGGACGGGGCATTTGACGTCACGGTCCAGCCTCTGTGGAAGACGTTTGCGGCCGCTGCCCAAGGCTCGCAGTTGCCGGACGAGTCGACCTGGCAAGCGGCCCGCCAGTTGGTGGATTGGCGCAAGCTGACGATCGGGCCCGAGGAAATTTGCCTACAGGCTCCGGGGATGGCCGTCACGCTCAATGGCATCGCCCAGGGGTTCGCCGCCGACCGCGTCTTGGCGGCGCTGCGGCAGCACGGCATCGAGCATGCCCTGATCAATGCCGGGGAACTCGCCACGCTCGGATGCTCGGCACGCCGCGACGCTTGGAGTGCGGGGATTCAGCATCCGCGGCAGACGGACCAATACGCCGCGATCGCGGAGTTCGACGGGCGGGCTCTGGCGACCTCGGGCGACTATGCCACGCGATTTTCGGCCGATGGCCGGCACCATCACCTCCTGGATCCGCGCCGCGGCGTTTCGCCCACGCATGTCGCCAGCGTCTCGGCGATGGCTCCCACCGCCATCGAGGCCGATGCGCTGTCGACCGCGCTATTCGTGCTCGGAGTCGACAAAGGGCTTGATCTCGTGCGGCGTTCGCCGGGGGTCGACGCCCTGTTCGTGCTCGCCGACGGCGAGCAGATCATCACCTCCGGATTTCCGGTGCGCGGCACAGGGAGGGTCAGCGGATGAGTGGCCACCGATTTCTTCGCCGCGCTTGGTTTCCCGCTCGCAGGGCCTGGTTGGTGTTGGCTCTGCTGGCGCTTGTGCAGGCGACGGCCGCCGCCGCGACCGTCGAACTGCTCAGCGGTGCCAGCTTCGAATGCACGGTGCTGTCCAAGGATGACAAGAACGTCACCGTGGAAGTGATCATGAGTGGCATGAAGGTCAAGCGGGTGATTCCGCTCTCCAGCGTCTATCGCGTTACGATCAACGACAAACAGTATGTGATCAACCCTCGGTCCCCGGTCCCCGAGAAGAAGCGAAGTGCCGCGAAAAGGACACCGCCGACAACGAGCGCTGGCCCTACGGACGACAAGGGCGCGCTCCGCACGCGGACCGCCATCGAAGCGTGGATCAAGGAACAGGGGCGGACCCCTCCCGATTGGTTTGAAGCAACGCCGCTCAATTATCCCCCGAGTTTGGATCTGTCGTGGCCGGAGAAACCGGAGGGGGGCTGGAACAATCAGAAGAACGTGGGCCAGTACATCTGGGACATCGTGAACCCCAATCCCAGCAAGTGGCGGGAGGGGGTGAAGCTGATGCATCACCTCCTGACACTACACCAGGATGACCGGGCCCAACGGACGCGAATCATGGTCGAACTGGGACGCATGTATTACAACCTGCACGAGGATCATGCCCGGGCGGCCTTCTGGTGGCAGCAAGCCGGCGTGGACAAGACGCACTCGCCTCCCGGCTGTTCGATCCACCTTGCCGAGTGCTATTGGCGGCTCGGCAACAAGCAGATGGCCGTCGATCATTTGCGGAAGATGCGGAGTGTCCCCTACGACGCGATCAAGCTGTGGGCCGACATGGGAGAGCCGCAGCAGGCGCTCGCGCTGGTGGAGTCGATTGCCAAGAACCCACGAGGCCAGCACCATCTGGCCTACCTGCTCGGAGGCGATGCCTGCCGGGTCGCGGGGCGCTACGACGAAGCGATCGAATACTACCAGAAGGTGCTCGCGGTTCCCTCCCAAGACCCTGGGAAGGGGCAAATTGACCGCTGTCACCAGCGCGCCCGAGCGAGCCTGGAGGCGATCCGGCTGTTCGAACTGACCGACGTGGCGTCGATCGCCGATGGAGACTATCGGGCCGAATCGCTAGGCTACGAAGGGCCGGTCGAGGTCGAAGTGGCGGTCCGGAGCGGCAGGATTGAATCGGTTCACGTCACGCGGCACAAAGAGAAACAGTTCTATTCGGCGATGAACGATACGCCGGCCAAGATCCTGGCCAAACAGGGAGTGAAGGGGGTCGATGCGACGAGTAGTGCAACGATTACCAGCGAGGCGATCATCAACGCCACCGCCAAGGCTTTGGCCAGCGCCGCCGAGAAGTAGCGCTGCCGAGAAGAATCCCGGGCGGCGCCGCCCGCTCCACCGTCCGACGCGTCCGCTCGTTCCTCGCGAAAGTCAACATGCGCCTGGACATCTTTCTTCCTTTCCTGAAAAAGCCCAAGCGGGGCAGCGAGCCCGCGCCCGATCCGCTGCCATTGCGCCTGGCCAAGCGCGTCCTTCCGCGGGCGCTCTTTGCCGACCGCGCGACGGGCAAACCGGGACTTGCGCGAAAATGGCTCAAGTGGATCGGCCCTTCGTGGCAGAGCGCCCCGGTGCGCCGCATCTGCCAGGCTGCCTGTCTGGGACTCTTCCTGTGGCTCTTCTTCTACGTTTGCTATCCGTATAGTGCGCGGCCGGCGCCCGTTTCTACCGCCTGGCAGCCGACGGCGATTGACGGGGAGAGCCAGATCACGCTCTCGGGGGGCGATCTTTCCGACGGGAGCTGGGCGGCGGGCAAGACCGTATATGCCGCGCGGAAAGCGGGCCCGCAAACCGCGGAACTGGGACGCGTCACCATCGTCCGCCAGCAGGGAGGGACCCTTATCGTCCGTCCCGCAGAATCCTTTCCGTCAGAGGTGATCGAAGAGCTGCAGTTCGATCTCGGCGGGGCCTGGACGTTGTCCGAGCGGCCGGCCGGCGCGTGGCCTTCGCACTACGCTGACAACCTGGCGGGCAAGGAATGGCTGCACGCCGAGAGCCTGCTCATCATCGATCCGCTGGTGGCGATTTCCACCGCCATCGCCTCGCGAACCTGGGTCTGGTCGCTCGTTTCCGCTGCGGGCATTCTGCTGGTTGCGATTCTGGTTCCGCGGGGCTTCTGCGGCTATATCTGTCCGCTGGGGACGCTGATCGATCTGTTCGATTGGTCGATCGGCAAGCGGATCGTTCGGTTCCGCGTGGCCGATGATGGCTGGTGGGTTCACATCAAGTATTACCTGCTCGCCGGGACTCTCCTGTGCTCCCTGGCCGGCGTCCTGGTCAGCGGGTTTGTGGCCGCGATTCCCGTGATTACCCGGGGGATGCTGTTCCTGTTCGATCCATTGCAGGTTGCCTGGGCTCGCGGATGGCACAACGTCCCCCCGGTCGGCCCCGGACAGTGGATCTCGCTGGCCCTGTTCTTCGCCGTGCTGGGGCTGGGACTAATGAAGCCGCGGTTTTGGTGCAAATACGTCTGCCCCAGCGGAGCTGTTTTTTCGCTCGGCAACCTGCTGCGAGTCAGCGAGCGGAAAGTCGAGGACACGTGCATCCACTGCAACAAGTGCGTCGAGATCTGTCCGTTCGATGCGATCAAGCCGGATTTCACCACACGCGTGACCGACTGCACGCTCTGCCAGACCTGCGGCGGCGTCTGCCCCACCCAGGCGATCAAGTTCGTCGATCGCTGGAATACGACGCTCCTCAAGATCGAGAACGATCCCCCGACGCATGAGACGCCGTTGGGCCGGCGAGGGTTCCTATCGCTGGCCGCGGGCTCGGCCGCTGCGATGATCGGGACGGGAGGCGTCGTCGGCGCTGTGAAGCTCTTTGGCGCTGACTTGAGCGAAGGTTCTACATCGCTCCCCGTTCGCCCGCCGGGAAGCTTGCCCGAGCGCGAGTTTCTCACGGCCTGCATTCGGTGCGGCGAGTGCTTCAAGGCGTGCCCCAACAGCGTGCTGCAGCCGCTCGGCTTCGAGCAAGGTCTCGAAGGGCTGTGGACTCCCGCGGTCAACGCCGATCACGCCGGTTGCGAATCGAGCTGCAATGCCTGCGGGCAGGTCTGCCCCACGGGGGCCATTCGGGCATTGCCGTTAGAAGAGAAAAAGGTCGCGCGGATGGGCCTGGCGATCGTCAATCCGCAAACTTGCCTTCCCCTGGCCGGGCGCGAAGCCTGCCAGCTATGCGTCGACGAGTGCGTCGCGGCCGGCTACCGCGCGATTGAGTTCACCCGCGTCGGCACCGAAGTCGACGAGTTGGGCCTGCCGGTCGAAGGTTCGGGTTTCCTGGCCCCGGTCGTACAGGCCGACAAATGCGTCGGTTGCGGTCTCTGCCAGACCCGTTGCTTTGCGATCAATGTCGCCGAGCGCGGCGTGCTCGCGGAGTCGGCAATCGTCATCGAAGCAGGCCCGGGAAAAGAAGACCGCCTGCTGCGCGGTTCGTATATCGCTCTGCGCGAGCAAGAGGCGCTCGAGCGGAAAGAGGCCGCGCCGAAGTCCGGCAGCTATCTGCCGGACTTCCTGGACTGAGCCCGCGCCGCGAGCCTAGAACAATTCGGCGATGACCTTCACCTCCCGGCTGGTGTCGACAATCGGGATGGGCCGCTTGACCCCCGCCGCCTGATTCTCGCGGGTATGGTCGATTCCCAGGGTCTGGCAGACGGTCGCCAGAAAATCTCCCACACTGATCGGCCGCTCGACGACTTCGGCCGCTTCCCGATCGGTGCGGCCAACGACCTGTCCGCCGCGAATTCCGCCGCCTGCCAAGACGCTGGTCCAGGCGCGGGCCCAGTGATTACGTCCGCCGCCGCTGGTGATCTGCGGGCTGCGACCGAACTCTCCCATCCAGATGACGAGGGTCGAATCGAGCCGACCGCGCTCCCGCAATTCCTCGAGGAGCGCCGCCATTCCGGCATCCGCCTCGAGCGACAATGCCCGGGTACGCGGAAAGTTGTCGCGATGGGTGTCCCAGCCAACCCCATCCCCCATCGTCACTTCGACAAAGCGGACGCCCGTCTCGATCAACCGCCGCGCCAGCAAACACCCCTGACCGAAACTCCCCCGTCCGTAGCGGTCGCGAACGTCATCCGATTCCCGCGATAAGTCGAACGCCTGTTTCTGCTCGGCAGTCATCAGCCGCACGGCCCGTTCCAGGGCGGACGAGTGCGCTCGGGCGGATTCCGCCGGGTGCAGGTCCAGGAACGAGGCGTTAAACCGCCGCAGCAGCTCGTACTGCCGGGCGAACTCGGATTGGCTCGCCAGGGGGGACAAAAACTCGGTTCCGCGGCTCGGGTCCAAGACGTCCAGCGGCTGATGATCCGGCCCTAAAAAGCCGGAACGGGTCGAATGCCGGGGGCCCTGCCCGATGCAGACGAAGTTCGGCAACGGGGCGTCTGCGCGGCCCAACTCGTGCGAGGCAATCGCTCCCAGGCTGGGGAATGCCACGCCCCCGGCCCGCTTTTGGTACCCGGTATGCACGTGATAACTGGCCAGCTGGTGGTCCGATTCGAGCGTGCTCATGCCACGCAGTACGGCGGCGTGCTGCATGAGCCGCGAGAATTTCGGGAAATGCTCGCTGATCTGTATGCCGGGAACCGAGGTGTCGATCGGCCGAAACTCGCCGCGGACGCGGTCCGGCGCGTCCGGCTTGAGGTCGAAGGTGTCGAGGTGGCTGGGACCGCCCGACATCCAGAGCAGAATGCACGACTTGGCCTGCGGCTGGTCAGCTGCTGGGGCCGCTTGAGCGGCTTGGGCCGCCAAACGCCCGAGCCAACCGCTCAAAGCCGCTCCGGCCACCGCTGATGACACAAATCGGCGTCGCGTAAGAGGGAGAGTGAAGGGCACAAGGGCTCCTTTGCTTCTCAGTGGTGGAGTGAGTTAGTGATTGAGCGAAAACTCACTGCTCATGAGTAGCGCCCAAGCAACTTGCCGATAAACGGCCTGGGAGGGCGCGCTTGCGTCGTCGAACTGTGCTTCCACCAGCCGCCGCTCGTCGGCTGTCGGCGGGCGCGACAGGATGGTCATGAACAGCCTGTCGACGACCTCTTCTGCGGAGCTCCCGTCGGCCTGAATCCGTGCTGCGAGAGCTTCGACGTTCCGGCCGGCGAACTGCGGCGAGTTCATCAGCCGAAGCAGATGGGGAATCCCGCGCTGGTAGCCCGTCGGATCCGGATCGCCGTCGCCAGCAAAGAACTGGCGAAACTCTTCCCGCGCACCCTGCCGAATGTCGATGCCGGAACTCTTTGCCGGCGGACCCAGAATGGCCACCAGCGAGTCGTACAACTGTTCCGGCGTGAGCACCTTGAGCGGCATTCGGGCGAAAAGTTGCTCGGCATCGTCGGGCTGTTCGCCCGCGCGGCTGGTGGTCTGGTACGTTCGGCTGCCGGCGATCGCGCGGCACAGCAGCTTGAGGTCGAAGCCGGAATCGGCGAATCGCCGGCTCAACAGGTCCAGCAATTCGGGATGGGAGGGCCGATTGCCGGCATGCATGTCGTCGACGGGATTGACGATGCCGCGGCCGAAAAAGTGCCACCACATGCGATTGACCATCGCCCGAGCGAAGTACGGGTTCTCGCTCGATGTGATCCATTCGGCTAGTGCGGCGCGATACGTCTTGGTGCTGCCGGCTTGGAACTCCTGGCCCCCCAGGAATGTTGGCGGTGCCAATTGCAGACCTTCGATCGCGTCGGCATCCTTGAGCGAGGCGAGCGTCATCTTGGGATCGTCGCGCACACCCGCCAGATATACGACCTTAGGACGCCCCGGCGTCTGAATCTGGGCGAAGAAAGCCGCCATGCCCCAGTAGTCCTGCCGTTTCCAATCGACAAACGGATGGTCGTGGCACTGCGCGCAATTCAGGCGAATTCCCAGGAAGTAACGCGAGCTGAGGTCGGCCAGATCCGTCACGCCCAACGGATGCCGCCCCTCGATCAGGTAGGTGACCGCCGCGTTCTCCTCGATTTTGCCGGAGGCCGTCAGCAAATCGAAGGTGATCTGGTCCCAGCCGTCGTTGTCGTTGAACCGGGCCGCGAGCCAACCGGCAAAGCGTTCTGCCTGCACCCGCTGATCATTGGCCAGGGGCGACAGGAGACGCCCCCGCCACACATCGCCGAAATGGTCGCCGAACCTCGGACTGGCCAGTAGCTGGTCGATCAACTGCGACCGTTTGTTGGGATTGCGGCTCTTCAGGAATGTGGCGGCCTGGTCTGCCGAGGGGACGACGCCGTGCAGGTCGAGGAATACTCGCCGCAAGAACTCTGCATCCTCGGCTAGCGCCGCCCGGGTCAGCCCCTCCGATTCGAGCCGCGCTTGCACATGCTGGTCGATCAGGTCGGCCAGGGCCGCCGCCTCGTCCCCCCATAAGGTTGCCGGTGCCAGGCCTAGCAGCAGCCCGGCGATTCCAGCCAGAACAGACGGCAGTCGCCCCATTGCTCGCGTCCTTTGCCGGTGACAGTAATTTCGGGATTATCCTACCACCAAGCGAACGAACGATCGACGTCCGCCCAGCGACGAGAGACTTGCGGCGTTATCCGCAAGGCGGCCGAGGGCAGGTGTGCAGTGGCAGAGATTCGAGTGCTTACAGTCAACTCGCCACGAATTGCTGTCGTAGTCCCGGAAGAAGTCGCGGCGCCGGTCATCGAGCATCCAGTCGTGCCCGCTGCCAGGATGCGGCTTACGTTGGCCCCTGGGAAGCATTCCAGCAACTTGCCGGCGTTTTGCACGCGGATTAGCTGGCTATTTCCGGGCCGAGACCTGGAGTCGAGAACCGGGAGACTCGCGCTCGTCGACCGGGCCACCGGCCGCCTCGTCGGCATGCTTGAGATTTAGACGGCAGTTGAAGAGATCTTCAACATCCAGCATCTTCCGGGCACGCGCTTCCCCGATTTCCTCGGCTTTCAGCAAGACTCCATCGCTCACACTTTCAGCACAAGGTCGGTGAGCCATCGGACCTAGCCACTTGCTTTGTGGCGCCGCGAGGACGGCAGCTTGCCGAGGAGACGCGGCATGAATGCGACTCTCCATGTTTGGAAAAACGGTATCTACCGTTTTTCGTGACAGGGAAAATGCCGCACTGCCGCACGCAGGCAGGTATCTAACTATCGATTCAGGGAAGACTTAGGCTCAGTACACCCATCAGGATTCGAACCTGAAACCTTCGGTTCCGTAGACCGATGCTCTATCCAATTGAGCTATGGGTGCGGGTGCTACCGGGAAGGAGGGAGATGTTTGCCTGTTGGTTCACAGCACAGTCCCAACCTTGGAATTAATCGTAGCCGATTGCCGCCCTGCCGCAAGGCAGGGCGGCGTTTGCCGCGGGCGAAACGCTGAACGACGACAGCAGGCAGGTAGTGGCTGTTGGCAGTTCTCTAGGCTGCTTGCTCCGTCGCGGCTAGACGACCTTCGTCTTGCCGGGTGTGGGGCGGGCGTAGTAGCCGTTTTCGTCGGGCTTGCTTGGCGGGACGAAGTCGAAGCTGGTGATTTGGTCGACGGGGGAAACGACGACTTCGCTCTTCATCGCATTTTCCCAGCTGATCACCTGGCCCGAATAGGTCGCCATCCGGCCGAGGATCGCGGTCATGGTGCTCTTCGCGCCCCATTCCCCTTCCTCGGCGATCTTGCCGGCCCGCAGTTCGGCAAACACATCGTGGTGTTCCTGCTGGTGCCCGTCGCCGCCCAGCTTGCCGAAGTCGTGCAGAATCTTCCCTTCGGCATCGTAGATCTTCGAGCCGCTGACATCGGCTCGCCCCTTGGTGCCGTGGCAATGCTCGCTTACCGAGGTCCAGGTATCGGGCTGGTGGCGGCACTGGCTGAGCATCACCGTGCCGTCGGCATACTTGAACTCGACGAAGTGGTGATCGTAGATCTCGCCGTACTCTTTGCCAGTGTAGACCTGACAGCCGCCTTGTCCCTGAGCCGAAACGGGATAATCGTTCTTGATCCAGTTGATGACGTCGAGGTTGTGAATGTGCTGCTCGACGATGTGATCGCCGCAGATCCAGTTGAAGTTGTACCAGTTGCGCATCTGGTACTCGAGTTCGGTCTGGCCGTCGCGGCGGGGATGCCACCAGGGCTTGTCGCCATTCCAGTAGGCCCGGGCGAGGACGATGTCGCCAATCGCCCCTTCCTGAATCGCCTGCACCGTAGCCATGTACTTTCGCTCGTGGCGACGCTGCAGTCCGATGGCAACCGACAGTCCCTTCTTCTTCGCTTCTTCGTTCGCAGCCAGGAAGCGCCGCACGCCCGCCGGATCGACGGCGACCGGCTTTTCGGCAAAGACATGTTTGCCGGCAGCCACCGCAGCCTCAAAGTGCAGCGGGCGGAAGCCCGGCGGCGTCGCGAGGAAGACGACATCGCAATCGGAGGCGACGACACCTTTGTAACCATCCAGGCCAACGAACTGCCGGTCCTTGGGAACGTCGACCTTCTCCGGGTTCTTGCTGGTGATCCCGCGAAGCGAACCAGCCAGCCGGTCGCTGAAGGCATCAGCCATCGCGACGAGCTTTACTTCGCCTCCCGCGGTGTTCATCGCTTGCTGCACGGCCTGCGTGCCGCGGCCGCCGCAGCCGACAAGGCCGACCTTGATCGTGTCGCTGCCGTAGGGATGTGCGGCGCGTGCGAGGCTCAGGTTCGCACCCACCATCGCACCGCCCGCCACGAGGAGCGAGCTATTGCGGAGGAATGTGCGGCGGGAAGAGTTCGATGCTTTCGCGGCTGAATCCTTCGACTCAGACTTCGGGGCCGGAGAGGGGGACTGGGTCATGGTGCGGGCTCTCCCACGCGGGTTTTAGGATGAACAGATTATTTCACGGCGGACGAACACCCATCGCCACCAGGGCGTGCTCCGCAAACGCTTGCCTTCAAGCCACTTACACTACCGCGCCGGGGTGCCCGTTGCAATCAAACGGGTTCCGCTCGGCCCCGCTCCGGCAGGCGGCGAAGTATGATGGCAGCAGCCCTGCGTCGACCGCGGCGGCCCCTTTCCCGGCAATATCTATAACGGCTGTGCGATAATCATGGTTCGAGCTGTTCTGGCGCTGTTTCTTGTGGTACCTGCCAGTGGAACGCTGCTGGCCAACCCCTCGCTGGAAGGATACGCGAACCACGTTGCCTTCGTGGCGCAGGTGCGCGAGTTGGAAAAGAGCGACCTCGTAGCGGCCCGTTCGGTGGGCAAATCGATCGGCGGCCGCGACGTA
>JALORD010000134.1 GCA_025459145.1 Pirellulaceae bacterium
TCCAGCGGCAGCAGGTTGAATCGTTGCGACGGCCGGACCGCGCGTAACGACACAACCTCAGGCAATGCCCCGCTTCTTCAATTCGCCCACGACGTTTTGCACGATCTTCGCGACTTGCTCGGCGTCGATCGCTTCGCCGCCGTTCACGCCGCAGCCTCCCAGCGGTTCTTCAGTGAAACCTTCGGCGGCGAGCAGACACTGCAGTTGATCGCGGAGCTTGACGAGCCCTTGCTGCTGGACGGTCGATTGCGGCTGCCGGCCGGGACCTGTCTGGATGCCGCGGAGACTGAGGGCGGCGCGAAAGCCTTCAGGGAATTCGCTGTGATAGATCATCGCGTCGAAGAGCGTCAGCAGGCGGTACTGCAGATCGCGGGCTTCGTCCAAGCGGCCGGCGAGGGTCAGGTCGTAGAGCTTGCGCGTGATTTCGGGAACGACGCCGCTCGTGGCGTTCGTGCCGCCGTCGCAACCGATCAAAATCATCGGCATCAGGGCCGCGTCCCAGCCAGTCAAGAACGCAAACTCGGGCCGCAAAGGACGCACGGCGGCAATCATTCGCATCATGTGCGGCAGGTCGCCCGAGCTGTCCTTGATGGCGACGACCTTCGGGCACTCCTCGGCGAGTCGCTGCACCGTCGGGACATCGATCGGCGAGGCGAATAGCGGAATGTTGTAGAGCGTAATGTCGATCGGCGAGTGGTCGGCGATCTCTTTGAAATAGGCGTACACGCCCGCCGGCGACAGCTTGTAGTAAAACGGCGAGACGATGGCCACCGCGCGGCAGCCCAGCGAGTGGTAATGCTCGCACGCGGAAATCGTTTCCTTGACGTTCGCCTCGGCGGCTCCGGCCAGAATCGGCACCCGGCCGCGCGTTTGATCGGCGATGATCTCGATAATCCGCCGCCGCTCCTCCGCCGTGAAGCGAAGAAACTCGCCGGTCGAGCCATTGGGGTACAGGCCGTGCACGCCGTGGTCGATGAGCCAATCGACGTAACGCCGCGTCTCGGCCTCGTTGATCTCGCCGTCGGCGTGCAGGGGGACGATGTTCGGCGTGAAAATGCCGCGGAGACGCTGGTTGTGGGACATGGTAGGGGTAGGCTCCTCCTGCCGGCAGGAGGTGTCGGGGCGGAGAGGTCTGCCCGGCTGGAGGGATCTTCAACTACAATCGCTACAAACCGCGCCGCTGGCGCGGTACGCAAATAATCATAGCTCACGCGGGCAGTGTCGGAAGTGGCGGGAGAACGGGTCTTGGCCAAGGGAAAAGCGAGCTCTGCGGGAGATTTCGCAATCGCAGGGACGCTCGCGGCGCTCTCGCTCGGCTACTTCGCCTGGTTCTTTCCGGCTTTCGCGACGCGCGTTTCGCTGCTCGCGCAACTTCACGACCCATTGGCGTTCGTCGCCCAGTGGTTCGGACCGGCCGACACGCCGCTGGGACTGTTCGACCGCGGGCCCGTGCTCGCGCTGGCGGGGTTGATCCTGCTCGCGGCGTATGGGATCGGTGCGCTGGTGGTCAGGCAATGTGGTCCGGCGATCCCCGCCGGACAGGCATTGCCATTCGACGTTGGTCGGCAGGGCACGTCCGATAGGGACCATCGGACCACCTTGACGCTGCTGGAACGGATCGTGTTCTCGTTGGCGGCAGGGCTCAACCTGCTGACGACGCTCGTTCTGCTGGTCGGGCTCGCCGGGCTACTTCAACAAATGTGGCTCATCTGGCTCATCGTGATTCTGCCGGCCGGGTTCGGCGCCTGGCAACTCGTGCGCGATCACTGGCTGCATCGAAGTGCTTGGCGCGATCACTGCTCGCGGCTCGGGGAGCACTCCGCACTCGTCGGAATGGCCGTTGCATTTGCCGCCGTCTTGCTCCTCGGCGCGCTCCTACCGCCGTGGGACTTTGACGTCCGCGAGTACCATCTGCAAGTACCGAAAGAATGGCACGCACAAGGCCGCATCGCGTTCCTGCCGCACAATGTCTACGGCAACATGCCGCTGGCGGCGGAGATGCCGGCGCTACTAGCGATGAGCCTGTGGCCGGGGCAGCTCGGCTGGTTCTACGGGGCGCTCGTGGGAAAGGTGGTGATCGCGGCCTTTTCCATCATCACAGTTCTCGCCCTCTATGTGGCCGGATCGCGACTAGCCAGCGCGCGATGCGGGATACTTGCCGCGGCAATCTACTTGTCGCTCCCGTGGGTGGTTCATGTCTCGGTGAACGGACTTAATGACGGCGTCCTCGCGGGGTACGTCTTTCTGGCCGTCTATGCGATGTGGCTTGCGCGCCGCGGCACCTGCAGTTATCTCTTGCCTGGACTATTGGCCGGCGGGGCGGCGGCCTGCAAGTATCCGGGCGTTGTGATCGCCGTCCTGCCGGTCGCGTTGTGGGCGATGATTCCGCGAGGAGTGCCCTCTTTCGCTTCGCGAAATGACGAGCTTTCGCGGAGCGAAAGTCGGCTTACATCTCCGACGCTTGCGCTCGCGCTTGTTGTTGCCGGCGCCCTGATCGGCGGCGGGGCGTGGTATGCCAAGAACGCCGCTTTGACGGGCAACCCAGTCTATCCGCTCGCTTATGGCCTCTTCGGCGGCCAGACTCGGACGCCCGAGAAGCACGTCCAGTGGCAGCGGGCGCATCAGGTGCCGCAAACCGAAGCCGGCTGGCGCTACGCGCCCGGGCAACTGGCCGGATCCCTGGTCCAGATGGCCGGCCGCGACTTGCTGGCCAGCCCACTGCTCGTGCCGCTGCTGCTGGCCGCAGTTATGGCCCGAATGCATCTGCCCGACGCGATCCACACTCCGAGGTTTGCGATTGCCGGCCTGCTCTGGATCTTGGCCGTCTGGTGGCTGGTGACGCACCGCATCGACCGCTTCCTCCTGCCGGGGCTCCCGTTTGCTGCTTTGCTGGCGGCAGGGGGAGCGTCCGCAATGCGTGGACCATGGTCGCGGTGGGCCGTGGGGGGCGTTCTCGTCGTTGGCTTTGCGTACAGCCTGCTGGCGAACACCTCCACGCTCGTCGGCGACAACCGCTGGTTCGTATCGCTCGAGCAACTGCGTCGCGACCGCCCCTGGCCGCAGCACACACCGCTTCGCGTCAAAGCGTCGCATCAGTGGCTTAGGGAGCACGTGCAGCCTGGGGAGGCTGTCCTACTCGTCGGCGATGCGGCACCGTTCGATCTCGATTTGCCAGTCTTCTACCATACTTGTTTCGACGACTGCCTGCTATGCGAATGGCTGCTCGACAAGTCGGCCGACGAGCGGCGGCGCGAGCTAACCGATCGCCACATTGCCTGGATCGTTGTCGACTGGCCGGAAATCGCGCGGTACCAAAGTCCCGGCAACTATGGCTTTGATCCACGCTTCACACCGGAATTGGTCGAAGAGCTGGTCGCTCAGGGGGTGCTGGGTCCGCCCGAGTCGCTCGTTCCGCGCGGGCCAGACAGGGGGCGTTCAGTAGAAATCTATCCGGTATTGGCGGCTAGGTCGGTGGCGGCTTCACAGTGACGGTCGCGTCCGATGCCGAGCGGCGCAGCACTCGCCGAATCAACACAAAGAGCAGGATGCCCACCAGGATTCCCGCGACGTCGGCCAGCCAATCGAGCGGATCGGGAGTCCGGAGCGGGACCCAACCTTGCGTGTACTCGTCGAGGCCCGCGTAGACCGCAAGTCCGATGGCGACGGCTAGCAGTTCGCGGAGCGCGACCGGCCGAAACTGACTGATGACGACACAGGCCAGAATCGCGAGCACGGCAAAGGCGGCGGTATGACCGACCTTGTCAAGATGCGGCACTCCCGGCCTCAGCGGCTCTGGTCCGGGGTTTCCCGGCAGATGCGTGAGCGTGCAGAGGACGCCCCAATACAGGCCGACCGCCCCCACAGCCAGCACGCGTCGAATCGTCGAGGAAGCCGGCACAATGCTTGTCACTCGGTGCGGCGTGGAAAAATGGGCGGACACGGACGGCTGAAAAAAGGCCGGCGAGACTCTATCATAGTCGCCAGTGCGGCGACACCCTGCCGCTGCTGCAATTGCGCTGGCCCGCTCGAATTCTACCGGAGTCGCTAACATGCCCTGGTCACCCGGCTGCTTTCGCCGTTTATCGCTCGTCCTCGTTTTGCTGGCGGCGCCGGCGGTCGGATCGGCACGGGCCGATGAGCCCGCGCCAGCGGCGAGCAAGGCGGACCAAGTCCTCGCGCTCTTCGATGGCAAAACGACCGACGGCTGGAAAGTGACCAACTTCGCCGGCGCGGGGGAGATCAAGGTGACGGGCGGCGAGCTGATCTTCGAAAAAGGGGAAACGCTGACCGGCCTTACCTGGAAGGACGCCGCGAAGCTGCCCAAGGATAACTACGAAATCACGCTCTCAGCCAAGAAGATCAAGGGGGATGATTTCTTCTGCGGGCTGACGTTTCCCGTCCGCGATTCGTACGCGAGTTTCATCGTCGGCGGCTGGGCCGGCACGGTCGTGGGTATTTCGAGCATCAACGGGCTCGACGCCAGCGAGAACGAGACGACCATCTATCGCAAGTTCGATCACGACAAGTGGTACCGCATTCGAGTGCGCGTTGCGAACGATAAGCTTGAGTGCTGGATCGACGACGAGCAGACGGTCGAGGTCGACCTGAAGGACAAGAAGATTTCGACGCGGATCGAATCCGACGCCAGCCGACCGCTGGGACTGTCGACGTTTCAGGTCACGGCCGCTTTTAAAGACGTGAAGCTCACGCGACTCGAACCTGCCCAATAGCAGGCTCGATCGCCGACCAATTGTGCACCGCTGAACTTGCGCACCCACTTGGGTGCTTTCCCCTATTCGCGACGATCCCGCTCGCCATGTCTCGATATACAGCCGCCATGCTGGCGGAACTCGTGGGCGTGGACCGGGCGCGCGTTCGTTCGTGGCAGCGGCGAGGGTGGATCGTCCCGGTCGAGGAGACGCATCGCCTCGCGTACTTCGATTTTGCCGAACTGGCGGTGGCGCGGCAGTTGGCGGAGCTTCATCGGGCGGGAATCAAGCCGGCAGTCATCGCCCGCAAGCTCACCGAACTGGCCCGCCGCAGCCCCACCGACGCCCGCCCGCTGGCCGGGCTCTCGATCGTGCTCGACGGTCGGCAGCTGCTCGTCCGTGAGGGGAACGATCTCGTCGAACCAGGAGGGCAACTACGGATCGACTTTGCCCGCCTGGAAAATGTCGTCGACGAGGCTGACGATCCGCCGCCGACCATCGTATCGCCAGGCGTCTTTCTCGCTCACGACCAGACTGCAGACGCCGCACCCCAGCAGCTTGCGTTCTGGGCCGCGCAGCTTGAGGAGGCGGGTGACCTGACGGCCGCGAGCGAGATGTACCGGGCGGCGCTCGCCGCAGGCGGGCCGCATGCCGAAGTGCAGTTTCAGCTCGCAGAGGTGCTGTACCGATTGGGAGACCTCTCGGCCGCACGGGAGCGATATTACAGCGTCCTCGAGCTCGACGAGAACTACGTCGAAGCTCGAGCCAATCTGGGCTGCGTGCTGCTCGATCTGGGGCAGCAGGAATTGGCCGTCGCCGCCTTTGAGGGGACGCTTCGGGCACACGAGGCGTATGCCGATGTTCACTATCATCTGGCAAAGACGCTCGATGACTTGGACCGCGGCGACGAGGCGGCGCCTCACTGGGTCCGATTCCTGGAGCTCGCCCCCGACAGTCCCTGGGCCGACGACGCCTCGGATCGGCTCAGCCGTCATAATCCGCACCTCCCCTAGCGGCGCCGTGACGATTCTCCCCCCAGCTGTCGGCCAGGCGTTCGTACCGGAGGGCGGGTCGACATTCGGCGGACAGACGGCTGTCGGCGGGAACTCGGCGCCCGCCCGTTCGGTCGTAAGGGTGGCGACGAATCTTCCGCCATCGTGCCACGATCTTGACTTACCCGCCCCGCGCCGTAAGTCCTTTATGGGTAGGTGGCATCATCGCGAGCGGAGTTCTCGCGCGGGGGTGACTGTCTTTGTTTGCGATACTTGTCGATCTCGCGTTCTTTCTGTTCGCAGCGCTATGCGGCGTGGGCGTCGCGTGGCTCGTTTTCTTTCGCCAACGCAGCTTGCCTCCCGCCCCTCCCGAAGATCCTCCCGCACAGTTTGCCCGTGAAACGCTCTCTCGGCTGCAAGAACTGACTTGCAAGGTGGCCGACGACGTCGATCGGCACTCTTCCGCCGTCCGACTGATCAACGAGCAATTGTCTGACGTCGACGACGAAGCGTCGGTGCTGCAGGCGGTCACTCAGTTGATCGAAGCCAACCAGCGGATGCAGGAACAACTCGATTCAGCCGAGCAGCGGCTGCAACTGCAGGCCCGCCAAATCGAGTCGCACGCCGTCGAAGCCCGCACCGACGCCCTCACCCAAGTCGCCAATCGCCGCGCGCTCGACGACGAGCTGAGCCGGTGCATTGCCGATTTCGCCGCCCGCGGCGTTCCCTCGACGGTAATGCTGGTCGACGTCGACCACTTCAAAAAATTCAACGACACGCACGGCCACCAGGCGGGTGACGAAGTCCTCCGCGGCGTGGCCCGCGTGCTCCGCAACAACGTGGGCGAGTTTGGGCTCGTGGCTCGCTACGGGGGCGAGGAGTTCGCGGTCGTCTTTGCGGGGAGCAGCATCCGGGCCGTGCTCGGGCAGGCCGAGCGGGCGCGGATGGCCGTGTCGAGCACCTCGTTTCGCTTTTCGGGCCGCGAGTTGTTTGTCACGAGCAGCGCCGGCCTCGCCGAAACGCAAGTTGCCGATGATGTCAAAGAGTTCATCCGCCGGGCGGACGAAGCCCTTTACGCGTCGAAAAAAGGAGGCCGCAACTGCGGCCATTACCACGATGGGCGGATCAATCGAAAGATTCGCTCCGACGCCATCGAAGCTCCGCCGCGGATCCCAGTGAGTGAGCAAGTCGGCGACGAATGGCTCTTCGACAGCGATCTGTGCGCGGAAAAGCTGTATCACGAGCCGCTGGCGCACGTCTCGAATCGTCCTACGTTCTTCGACGACTTGATCCGCCGCATGGCGAACTGGCGGCGCGGGGGCACACCGCTCTCGCTGATGCTGTTGCAAGTTGACGGCTATGGCCGCGTAATGGCCGATCACGGTCTCGATGGCGCGGAAGTCGTACTGCGCGTCGCGGCCCAACTTATCAATGCCGTGATGCGGGACATGGATCATGTTGCCCGGCTCGGAGAGGACACATTCGCCCTCCTGATGCCCGGCGCCGAGCTCGCGCACGCGGTGAGCGTGGGGGAACGACTGCGCGCGGCCTGCGAACGATGCCGCCTGCCCCGAAAAGCCGGGACCACTTGGTTCACGGTCAGTGCCGGCGCGGTCGAAGCGACCGAAGGGGACGATTTGCGGCAGATTCTCGAACGGGCCCGCAAGGCGCTGCAGGCGGCCGTCAATCAAGGCCGCAACCGCGTCTGCGGCCACGACTCGCTCGGCTGCACACTGCGGGGCGAAAGCGTGGTACCCGTGATTCCCGCCGACGTGCCTGTAACCACGCGATAACTGGCCGGGACCATGTGGACGCGGCACGCTGGCGGGCCGATGGCGGTCCCACGGCTGCTTCACCTTTACAGCCGCGGAGACATGCTGCAAAATAACACTGTCTCGTCAGCTTCGTCTGGCGCTTATTCGCTTGATTTCACGCGGCCTCCCGATGGGAGGTCGCGTTTTTTGTCCGTCGAGGAGAGGGACATGGAAGACTTTTATCCAATGACCCGCAAGGGATTCGACAAGCTCAAGGCTGAGCTTGAACACTTCGAGGGCGTCGTAATGCCGAGCATTGCCGAGAAAATCGGTGCGGCGCGATCCGAAGGGGACCTCAAGGAAAACGCGGAGTACCATGCGCAGCGCGAAGCCCAGGGGTTGATGCAGGCCAAGATCAACCTGATTCGCACCAAGCTCGCTAAGGCACAGATCATCGATCCGGCCACGCTCCCCCGCGATCAGGTCAGCTTTGGGGCGACCGTGACGGTCCGCGATCCCGATCTGGGGGACGAGGAAGTTTTCACGCTCGTCGGCGCCGGCGAGGAAGACTACGACCAGGGACGCATCCTGATCACGAGCCCCATGGCCAGCGGTCTGTTGGGCAAGAAGATTGGCGAAGTCGCCAAGATTCCGGCTCCCAAGGGCTCTTACGAGCTTGAAATCCTGTCGATCAGCTTCGACTATCTCGACGGCGATTCGTGACTGTCAGGTCGCGGCAAGCGATCGAGTCAAACCGCCATGCTGCCGGTGAACATCGTCTGAGCCCGATCGGGCCCGACCGACACGATCTCGACCGGCTTGCCGACGAGCTCGCTGACCCGATCGATGTAGCGGCGGGCGGCCTCCGGCAGGTCGCCGTACACCCGCACTCCCGTCACATCGGTCTGCCAGCCGGCGAAGGTCTCGTAGACCGGCTTCACGCGCCGCAGATCGTCGCAGTGGCTCGGAAACCGATCCGTTCGCTGGCCGTCGATCTCATAGGCCGTACAGATTCTGATCTCGTCGAGTTGGCTCAGGACGTCCATCATCATCAGCGAGATGCAGTCGATCCCCGAGAGACGGGCGGCATAGCGAACGGCCACGGCATCGAACCAGCCGCAACGGCGGGGGCGGCCGGTGGTCGTGCCGTATTCGCGCCCCAGGTCGCGAATTCGCTGGCCAACGGCGTCGTCGAGCTCGGTGGGAAAGGGACCTCCGCCGACGCGGGTCGTGTAGCCTTTGGCCACGCCGATCACTTTACCGATCCACCGGCCGGGCACTCCCGAACCGCCGGAAACTCCCACACCTGAAGCATTGCTACTAGTGACGTAGGGGAATGTGCCGTGGTCGATGTCCAGCAGCGAACCTTGAGCCCCTTCGAACAACAGGTTTTTGCCAGTTTCGACCGCGTCGAGCAGAAAGTGCGTCGTCTCGGCGACGTAAGGTTTGAGCCGCCGCGCGTAGCTCGAATACTCGTCCACGATGGCTACCGCGTCGAGCGCTTCGGCCTGGCTGCCGATGCCGATGAGCAATTTGTTCTTGGCGGCGACTATGTGCTCGACGCGCTGGGCAAAGTCGGGACGCAGCATGTCTCCCAGCCGAATCGCATGGGCCCGGCCAACCTTGTCTCGATAGCAGGGGCCGATGCCACGGAGCGTCGTACCGATGTTCTCGCCCCCGGTCGCCTGATCCATCACCTTGTCTTCGGCGATGTGCCACGGGAACACGACGTGTGCCCGGTCGCTGAGCATCAGGTTGCTGCCGACTTCGACCCCCTGAGCCATCAGCGAGTCGATCTCGCGCAGGATCGTAGGCGGGTTAATCACGACGCCGGGTGTGACAACGTTCACCACGCCACGGGTGAGGATGCCGCTGGGAACGTGATGCAGCTTGTAGGTTTTGTCGCCGACAACGACGGTGTGCCCGGCGTTGGCGCCCCCCTGGTAGCGAACAACCACTTCAAACCGCGAGGTCAACAGATCGACCAGCTTCCCTTTGGCCTCGTCCCCCCACTGCAAACCGATTACGCAAGTTCCGGGCACTTGGGGCCTCTCCGACGAAAGAAACGTGACTGGCAGCTCTGGCGGCCCGCGACTGGTTCGTACGCGTCACCGGTGCGGCCAGAGAGCGACCGGCGAAATTGACCAAACGCACAATCCTAGGTCCGCCCGCCGTTTCTGTATAGGAGCCGAGGGGCCCCGCGGTCGCCGAATCGTCCTCCTTGCCTCACCGCTAGACCGTCTGATGTTCAGGATACTTTACCCGACCGTGATAGACAGCGGTCAGCGACTTCACGAGGCTATCCTCGATAATTCGCAGTTCCTGTAGCGTCAGGCCGCACTCGTCGAACTGGCCGTCGAGCAGGCGTTTCATGGCCAGGTCATGCACGAGGCTCTCGATCCGCGCGGGCGTCGGATCCACAAGAGCTCGGCTTGCGCTCTCCACCACGTCGGCCAGCATAAGGACGGCGGCTTCCTTGGTCTGCGGCTTGGGCCCCGGATAGCGGAATGTCGACTCGTCGAGTTCTCCCGCGTCGGGATCTTCCTTGAGCCGCTGCGCCTCACGGCGATAGAAGTACTCGACCAACGTCGTACCGTGGTGCTGCTCGATGAAATCGATGATCGACTGCGGGAGGTGGTGCCGCCGGGCGAGGTCCGCGCCGTCTTTCACATGAGCAATGATCACCAGCGTGCTCATCGCGGGCTGTAGCGATTCGTGGCGATTGCCGTCCGCCCCTTGATTCTCGACAAAGTAAGCCGGCTTGAGCATCTTGCCGATGTCATGAAAGTAGGCGCCCACTCGCACCAGGAGCCCATTGGCGCCCACCGCCTCGGCGGCCGTCTCGGCGATTGACGCCACGTTGATCGAGTGGTTGTAGGTTCCAGGAGCGCGGCGAACGAGTTCCTGCAGCAGCGGATGCTGCACGTCGCCCAGTTCCAAGAGCGAAATGTCGGTCTGTACGTCGAACATCCATTCGATGAACGGCAAGAGCCCCGTCATCAGGACGCCGGCTAGAATCGAACAGAAGCCAAACCAGGCCGCTCCCACGAACAGCATCACGTAGAACGACTCACGATAGACGTTTTCGAGCCCCGGCGACGTCCAAGAGAGAGCGAGGCTGGTCGCACCAAACGCGCGATTGACGAGCGTCCCCACTCCGATCGTCGTCAGGATCACTACTAGCCCCGTAAACGCCCCGACGTAGATCAACTTGGTCCGGCTGCGAATGCGCCGCAGCAATAGAATCGCGGCGGCAACCGACGACATTAGAATCACGAACTCGGCCAGCCCTTGCTGCAGCGAAAAGGCGATAATCAAAGCCACCGACGCCGTTAGAAGCAGAGCGAGTTCCTTCTCGTAGGCGATCGCCGCCGTCATGCCAAAGAGCAAGAGCGGAATGATCTCGGCCCGCCACTGATCGGCCGAGGCCGCCCAGGCGAGCGCCACGGTTACCACCACCGCCGCAAGCAGCGTGGAAAACTTCCGGAAATCGGAGAGCAGCTTGGGCCGGCGGTGATAGATGTAAAATCCGCACAGGATGGAAAGAGCCAAATACATGCCGAATAGCGACAAGCTGCGGGTCAGCCAGTCGCGATAGCCAAACGTGGCGACCCAGGCTTCGTATTCCTTACGCAGGAGAAACAAGTCGCGCTCGCCGAGCGGCTTCCCGCCGGGAGCGAGTTCCGCGATCCCCGTCTTGTATTCCGTCATCACCGGCTGGACGTCTGCCACCGCTTGGTCGGCAACTTTTGCTGTGGCTTCCTTGTCCAGCGTGAGCGTTTCGGGGAGCCGCGATTCGAGCCAAGTCCAGGTCAAAT
>JALORD010000561.1 GCA_025459145.1 Pirellulaceae bacterium
GTCGGCCAGTCGCGGGGGATTGCGCGCTAGCAGCCGGTCGAGGCAGTCGTGGAGCATCTCCTCATCGGGATCGACCAGCACGCGGTGCACCAGGACGCCGACGGCCCCTTCGCAGTCCATCTGCGCCAGCACATCGGCGTAGATAACCTTCACTCGCCGTACCCTCTCCCGGGCCAGTAGTCCGGCCAGCGGCTCAACAGCCAGCGGATCCTGAATTGCCAGCAGCGACTGGTGCGCGGCGCGGGCTCGCTCCGGATCGTCGAGATCTTGCCGCCAGCGGCGGAGTTTCTGCAGCCAGTCCTTCTGGACGATCTCCTGGCGGGCCCGCTCTTCCAGGATCTCAATTTCCTGCGGTGTCCGCCACTTACCGCGGTACAGCTCGTATCCCTTCTGCCGCCGAAACTCATCGCGCGTCGTCCACTCTCCTTCGAGAAACTGGTATCCCAAGGCGTAGCGGGCCTGTTGATGGTTCGGATCAAGCTCGATGATTCGCCGCAGATGGATTCGGCGCTGATCGAAGAGTCCCTGCGTGCGGCACCATTCGGCCAGTTCCCACTGAGCGGCGGCGGTATCGGCGGTGAGGGCGGCCCGCTGGGCATGCTCCGCGTCGAGAGGCGTGCGGCGCGTGATCTCGCGAACCTGGGTTATAGCCAGGCTCGTCGTCAGGCCGCTCGCCGTGCGGACGAGGTATTCGGTAACGGGCTGCTGGTCGCGGTTGATCCAGTCCCCCTCGACCCGGCCACCGCTCGTCAAATAGAAGATGTCTCCTCGCGCAAGTTTTCCGTGACCGAGTCCGACTGCCAACGCAGCAGCCAGCCAGGAGGTTCGGGATAACTGCGGCCAGTCCATGAGTGCCCGACACGGAGGAGAATAGAGTGCAATTCGCGACCGGGACTCACGCCATTCTAAGAGCCCGTGCAGCACGGAAGCAAGGAAATGGAGCGGCTGGCAAAAGCCTCCCGCGACTGACAACGGTCGTTCGTAGGGCCTATCGAGGCAGGTAGTAAAAATAGCCATCCTCGGCCCCGACCACCAGATCGCGGCGGCCATCTCGGTGCCAGTCGACCGTCGTGGGGCTGGTGTCGTGCGCATCGAGCCTGGTCGTGGCGAGCGGCCCCTGATTTTCTAGCACGGTGAGCCCGTCGCGCGTGGCCACGTTCCGCAGCCAGTCGGCATTCGTGCCGTTGAGCAGGAAATCGATCCGGCCGTCGCCGTCCCAGTCGGTGGCACATAGTTTCCGCCGTCCGCTGCCGCCCCGCACCTTGGCATTGAGCTGCAGCGGTTTCCCGGCGGGATCGACAAAGACGCGCTGCGGAGGCTGGAGAGTAAGCGAGCCGTCCCTGGACTTCGTCCGCTCGAACAGCGTGAGAATGCCTTCCTGATCGAGCATCGCGAGGTCGACAAGCCCGTCGCCCGTAAAGTCGACGACGACCGGTGTCGTCCGCCATTGCGTAACGAGTTGCTTTCCCTTGGGCGTCCACCAGGTCCAGGCGGGCTTGGGCGGCTCCGCAGGCCAGGCAACCTCAATCGGCTGGGCCCCCTTCAGGCCTGTCGGCCCAGCGGCGTTTTTGGCAACGCCCCGCGGCGGTCCGATCCCTTCGAACCACACGACTTCGCCGAGAATCGAGTTCACCACCAAGTCGAGCACGCCGTCGTGATTCCAGTCGGCGACGCTTAACGTCGTATAGCCCCACTTAGCCTCGGCTGGCCCCTGGATCGAACCGTTGGGGCCTGCCTGCAGGCGAATTACCTTCCCGTCGGCTTCCAGCCGCCGGGGAGCGGCCCATCGCGGCATTCCACCACCCACCGGACCGAGGTTCTCGTAGAACTGGATGTAGCCCGCTGTATTGCCGCTGACGATATCCTCGTCGCCATCGCCGTCCCAATCGACGGCCACTGGCGTCGCGAGCGCCCCGCACTTCACCCGGTCGGCCTCTTGCTGGAAATACCGCGGCGGAAGGAATTGCGGCAGCCCCTCGACGACTTTCCCTGTGTGCTCGATGAACGCTACGCGGCCATCTTCGTCCCCTACGATCAAATCGATGTCGCCGTCGCCATCCCAGTCGATCGCCGCCGGAACGATCATCTCCAGGTCCATCGCCAGCGGCTGGTCGCCGTGCATCAGCCGTCGCCCAGCCGCATAGACCGGCTCAGTACGCGTTCCCGTGTTCTCAAAGTAGGTGAACTTGTCGAGAAACTCACCGCACAAGAGATCGAGGTCGCCATCGCCATCAAAATCCGCGAAATTCGGCGAGGGCCAGCCGAACGTCTCGACCGGTTTGCCCGCTGCCTGCACGAGTCTCGGTTCGGCATACTTGGGCTCGGCGGTCGTCCCCTCGTTGCGGACCAGGTAGACATATCCCCGCAACGGACCCTTGAGCCACTTTCCCTCGGCGTCGTAGCCGTCGTCCCAGCCGTAGTCCTGCCAGTCGCCGACGCCGACCACGACATCGAGCGCCTGGTCGCCGTCGAAATCGGCGTAGTGCCACATGTTGGCGCGGATCTTTCGCCCCGGCGTGTGCAGATTCGTGGGGAGCGGCAGCTTTACCGGTTTCGTAAACTGCTGGCTCCGAAAGTCGGCAAACTCGCGAGCCGGTGTCAGCACCCGCGGTTCGCCGCCCGCGTGCGACACGCGGATGAAGTGATGCCCGGGACCGATCTTCACGGCCGGCTTAAAAACCGGCATCGCGCCGCCAGCCCCCGGATTCTCAAAGAAGTACGTCCCGTTGCTCGGCTTATCGGGACACGAAACCACGAGATCCAGGTCTCCATCGCCGTCGTAATCCATCGGTAGCGGAAAGGCCCACAGACCGACTCCCAGATCGACCGTCAGTCCCGGGTGGTTGTACTTGAGTGGCACCAGTTCCTGCGCTGCAAGACTAGCGGCTTGCGCCAAACTCAGGACAAGCGACAGAACGCACGCTGCATACTGCGAGAATCGATTCATGGCATGGCTGCTGAGAGGAAAACTCGACCGTAGGTCTGGCCCAAGTGTCGCCTGCCCGCCGGCGGCCTGCAACCGCCGTGTTACACTCAGCGGCACCTGTTTCGCGCCGGACTCATTTCTCCTAATGCAGGACGATTCACTGCGATGTCCCCTCGACTGAACGAACCGCTCACGCTCGCCAGAATGCGCGAGGTGCTCTACAGCGCCGTCATCGCGGATGCCTGTGATGCGTGTGGCTTTCCTCGACAATCGCCCCGCGTGCCGCTTCGACCGCTGACAACTTCCGGAGTCCTGATAGGACGCTGCAAGACGACCCTCTGGGCGGAGATGTCCCATCGCGATCCGCGTCCCTACGAACTCGAACTATCGGCGCAGCCGGCGGTTCGCTGCGGGCGGGACTCTGGGGCGAACTCCTCTCGACGGCGGCTCGCCGCGCGGGATGCGTCGGTGCCATCATCGACGGAGCGGTACGCGATACCGTGAAGATGACCGCCATGGGTTTTCCAGTTTGGGCCCGGGGAACATCGGTCTACGACAGCAAGGATCGCAGCCGGGTGGTGGATGTGGATGTGCCGGTTGAAATCGATGGCGTGACATTCGCACCGGGTGATCTCGTCATCGCCCCGCGACGCCATTGCCGCTGGGATGTCAGCCCAAGCGGCCTTCGCCAAGTACGGCGTCTTGTAGCCAGCCACCGCGCGGCTACTTCCGCTTACTTACTGGTTCGACCGGGCGAACCGTCGGACCCACATACACCTGTCGCGGGCGGCAGATTCGCTTCTGCGGGTTCTGGTGCATCTCAACCCAGTGAGCAATCCACCCGGGCAAACGGCCCATGGCAAACAGGACCGTAAACATCTGCACAGGAATCCCCAGCGCGCGGTAGATTACGCCCGAGTAAAAGTCGACGTTCGGATACAGTTTCCGCTGGATAAAGTACTCATCGCTCAGAGCGACTTCTTCGAGTTGCTGCGCCACGTCGAACAGCGGATCGCGAATGTGCATCTTGGCCAGCAGCTTGTCGCAGGCCTGCTTGATGATCGTGCACCGCGGATCGAAGTTCTT
>JALORD010000562.1 GCA_025459145.1 Pirellulaceae bacterium
ATGGCGGCTCAGGCCAGCGGCGGCAGCATCCTGAATATCGGCAGCGTCACGGCCCACCTGCCTCTCTCGCGGGTGTTTGCCTACTCGGCAGCCAAGGCCGCGGTCGTCAACCTGACGCAAAACCTCGCCCGCGAGTTCGCGCCGCAGAATGTCCGGGTCAACGTCCTCTGCCCGGGCTTCTTCCCCGCCGAACAGAACCGCAAAATCCTCGACAAGGAACGGGTCGACAACATCATGCGCGGCACGCCGATGGCTCGCTTTGGCGAGCCCGACGAGTTGGTCGGCGCTGCCCTTTTGCTCCTCTCGCGACGGGCCGGTTCGTTCATTACGGGCGAAGACATCTACGTCGATGGCGGCTTTACCTCGATGCGATTCTGAAATCGTCACTTGTTCTGGTCACTTGTCACTGGTGGTGTGCAGCTGGCGACCCCAAGTGACAAATGACAAGTGACCAGTGACAATTCTCCCAATGCCTCATACCCTTGTCATTCTCGGCGCCTCCGGCGATCTCACGAGCCGGAAGCTCATCCCGGCTCTCTACTCCCTCCACAAAAAGGGGCAGTTGCCCAAGGAGACGCGCGTCGTAGGCGTCTCGCGCACGCCGTTCACGAGCGAGGCCTGGCGCGATCAACTCGCCGCCACCACAGAGAAGTTTGCGGGCCAGGATTTTGACACCGCCGCTTGGCAGGCGTTCGCCGAGCGCATCACTTATCATCCGGGCGATATCGATCAGCCGACAAGCTTTGAGCAGCTCGTCCAAGTCCTTGACGATCTCGAGCACGGAGCGTCCGCCACGCGGGTGTACTACCTCTCGACCTCGCCGTCACTCTATGCCACGGCGGTTGCCAACCTGGGTGCGGCCGGTTTGGCCGACGAGTCGAAAGGGATTCGCCGGATCGTGATTGAGAAGCCGTTTGGCACCGATCTCAAGTCGGCCAAAGAACTGAATCGTGCCGTGCATCAGGTATTTGCCGAGCAGCAGGTCTACCGCATCGATCACTACCTGGGCAAAGAGACGGTACAGAACCTGCTCGTCCTGCGGTTTGCCAACAGCATTTTTGAGCCGCTCTGGAATCGCCGGTACATCGACCACGTGCAGATCACCGTGGCCGAAGAAGTCGATGTCGGCCGCCGCGCGGGGTACTACGACCATTCGGGCGTTCTCCGCGATATGTTCCAGAACCACCTCCTGCAGCTGATGATGATCACGGCGATGGAGGCCCCGGCCCGCTATTCGGCCGACTTCATTCGCGATGAAAAGGTCAAAGTGCTCCGCGCGGTGAAGCCGCTTACCGGCGGCGACTTTGCCCGCGATACGGTCCGCGGCCAGTACGCGGGCTATCTCGAGGCCGAAGGCGTTCCCGCCGGCAGCCAGACGGCGACGTTTGCCGCCCTCAAGCTGCGAATCGACAACTGGCGCTGGCAGGGCGTGCCGTTCTATCTTCGCTCCGGCAAAGCAATGAGCTGCCGCACTTCGCAGATCGTCATTCAGTATCGCGAGCCGCCCATCATGATGTTCGGCGACGGACCGCGATCGCACCTGGATGCCAACAAGCTCGTGATTCAGATCCAGCCCGCCGAAGGGATTCAGTTGCACTTGCAGACCAAGGTCCCCGATGCCGGGATGAAGCTCCGCTCCACGGATCTCGACTTCCGCTTTGCCCGCGAATTCACCGGTACGATGCCCGACTCGTACCAGCGGCTCTTGCTCGACGCCATGAACGGCGACGCCAGCCTCTTTGCCCGCCACGACGAGGTCGAAGTCGCCTGGAGCATCATCGATCCGATCCTCGCCGCCTGGCAAAGCCCGGCTGCTCCGCCGCTCGAGACCTATCCCGTCGGCGACTGGGGCCCGGCCTGCAGCGACGAGTGGATGCGGTCGCAGGGACGCGAATGGTTCGATGTCTGCCCCGTGCTGCACTGACCGCCGCCGACGCGTGCCCGCAATACGCCTATTGACTGCATTTGCTTCTCAATTACACCACTACGGCCGATCGTCAAACGCCTCCGCCAGCACCTCGCCGTAAACCTTCCGGGCCACGTCGTACGCCGCCGCGGCTGCTTCCTTCTCTTCGGCACGCGTCTGCTTCACCTTCTCGCGCCAGCAGACATCGACCGCGTCGAGGCACCACTGCGCACTGCGTTTGCTCGCGCGGATCGGCTTGCCGTCGACTTCGACGAACACCGGGTTCGTGTGTGAGCTCGGGAAGATCCGCACGGCCACCCAGCTCGATCGCTCGGGCGTGAACGAGAACTCGAGGTCCTCAAGTTCGCCGCTCGCCTCGATCTCGCGTCGCTCGACAACTTGGCCGTTCACGACCAGCTCGACCGGGACCTTCTTCGTCCCGTCGATCCGCGCCCGCTCCAGGTGCCAGTAGGGCTTTTGATCGAGGCGGATATCTTTGATACGCTGGCCATTCCAAGTGTCGGGCTCCTCGTTCAGGAAGGCAGCCGCTCGCACCTTGATCGGCAGCGCCTGCCCCGCCTTCGCCGCCAGAAAGCTTGGCCGATCTTTGTCTCCAGGCTCGCCGACGCCGAGGCCGCCGACGTTGAAGTCGACGAGGTGCGACAGCCCATCGCAACAATACGTCCGCCCGTCGCGAAGCCCCGCACACCACGAATCGAAATCAAGTTGCTCGGCCTGCTTCGTCGGATCGAGCTTCACATAAACACGCCCGAGCCCCACCTTGTCCCCATAGATGCAGGGAAAATCTGTCTCGCCGCTGATCCGCGTCGTCATCCCGCAATTGAGCGTGTGATACCAGATGTTGAGTTCCCACACGGCTGGCGTATCGACCGCCGAGATGAAGTCGCACACGCCATGCACCGTGTCGACCACAAACTCGTTCGCGCCAATCCCATTGAACGGCGGCATCGCATAGTCGGGCAGTTGGTCGGCCGCCCGGCCGGTACGAATCGGCACCCGCTGCCCGCCCGGACCATAGTCTGGCAATTCCAGGCCCCAGCCGCTATGCGAAAAACCAACCACGCCACCTTGCTGTTTGCCCCAAGTAAGAATCGGCAAGTCCCACGTCGGCCACTCGCCGATGAACTCGGTCTTCGTGCCTTGGAAGTGCCCTTTCTGCCCGGCAAAGGCCCAGTCGAACTCGACCGGCGCGGGATACTCGTAATCGTCTTCCTTCAGCCGGAGCAGGCACAGATGCCCGGCATGCTGGCTCGGGAACCCCGAGACCTCGACGTCGTACCGCATCACGTAGTCCTTCGTCGACAGCTTGTGGATCGATCCTTCGAAAAACTCCTTCTGGTGATACCAGCACGGTCCCCACGACAGCACGCAGCCGACGTTGAG
>JALORD010000563.1 GCA_025459145.1 Pirellulaceae bacterium
GCCATCGCGGGCGAAGAGATGGCCGGTGCTCCCCCCCGGCAACTGCATCGGCCCCAGGTACTCGGCACCGGAAATCAGGCGCGACGTGGTTCGCCAGGGAAGCAGGAGTTCCCCAGGCGTGCCATCGGGATTGACGAGGCCATGATCTTTGTCGAACGGTTCGGGGACGAACGCCACATCGACGCCGCTGAGCTTCGCGGTAATCATCCGCAGCACCAGATCGCGGGCCCGCACATCGGATGAATAGGCGCCGCGCGCCAGCGGCCTCAATTGCAACCAGCGCCGCGTGCCGGGGCGCGCGAGCTCGGGCATATAGTCCTGCAAATCGTCGGCGGTGAGCGCGGGCTCGCCGCTGAACGACAGGTACGACCACGGGGGACTGCCGACTCGCGGCGGGGCGTAGGGAAGCCGCCAGTTGAGGCCGAGGTGGATTTCCTGACCGACTTGCTCCAAAGCACGTTTAATTTCAGCGATCTTGCGATCCAGATGCGGGTAGCTCACGTAACTCGTATCTTGGTCGTCGCCCAGCTGCCACCACCGAATTTTCAGCGATAGCCGGGTGAGGACCGGTCCCAGGGCAGGCTGCCAAAGCTCGGGCTCCGCCAGCACCGAGGCGACCGGCAGCTTTCCCTGTTCGCGGAATAGCTTCCGCAGTTCAGCCGGCGGTTCGTCGAGGATTCCCACGAGCTCGACATTCTGCAGGCTGGCTTGCTCCGCGAAGGCGGCAATTTCCTCGGCCCGCTCGGGATGGGAAAGGTCGTACCAGACGGGAAGCTTGGCCCAATGGACACCGGTCTGACCGAGCAACTGAGCGAGCGCCCCGGGAGGGAGCGGCTCACGGTCGGACGCGAGTGTCCAGCCGAATTCGCCGCGGGGTGGAGCGGGCATCGGCCGCAGAAGTGCAAGCGATATCCGCCTGTCGAGCACCGTGCGATCTTGGCCATGCAAGGCGGCCCGCACGTAGTAAAAGCCGTAATCGGGCAACGGAGGACGCCAGACGGCGTTCCCAGCAAAAGTCGTACCGACGTTGCTTGTCGACTCGGCATCAAGCACCTGCCGCTGCTCGGCAATCTTGTTCCCCACATGGTCAAACAACTCGAACGTGACAGCCGGGTACAGATCGGCGATGCCCGACACGTCGCAATGGATTTCGGTCGAATCGGCCAGGGAAAACAGGTGCGAACGCTGAGTGGCGTAGAGGGCAATCCGAGGGAGGCGGGCCAGCCAGACGTCGTCGAAGGAGGCCCAGCCCCGCAGGTCGCCGTGTCCTTCTCGAGGCCGCAACTGCAGCGTCAGAACGGCCTTGGCGGTTCGGTCGCTGGCGGGCGTGATGGGGCCAATCTCCACGGTCTGCCAGGGCGAGTCGCCGGTGATCTGCGGCGACTCAAACGATTCGAGCAGATTTCCCTGGGCGTCGACCAGACTCAGCGTCATCCAGGCGACGTCTTCGCGCAATCCACTGGTCCGGATGCGAACGGTCGCCACATAGCTGAATTGCGGGGAGATCTCGATCACGGGGGAACGGATTACTCCGCCGCTCCCATCGAGCGTAATCTTCAGGACGCGATTGTCCGGTTGATTGTCTGAAGAACGCGGCGCGAACTTGGCCGAAGTCGCCCCGTCCTGTGGATCGCGTTCGTCCGCTTTCTCATGCGCTGGCCGGATCGGGGCGTCATGTTCGATACCGATGCGAACGTAGGCGGGCAATCCGGCCCCCTGCACCCGTTGCCAGTCGTCGGGCCAGCCGTCGAAGTCCTGATCGGCGTTCTCCTCAAAGTCGCAGCGGTAGACTTCCCGCGCACGGACGGGTTTCTCCTCCGCCTGATCGCTGGGAACGGTCGCTAGAATAGTAAGGGCGAGGACCAGATACATGGTTCGATCGCGGCGGGAGCGCCCCGCAATGATTAAGTTCGTCGATCCCTCCGGGACGCTGAGGCACCGAATGCTGCAGATCAAGATTGGCGTACAACTGGCAAGTTTGCGCCAGCCGTTCACCCAAGGGTTGCATACGGTCCATGAATTGGGCGCCGATGCGGTCGAAATCGACGCCCGCCGCGAGATTAGCCCGGACCAATTGTCGCAAAGCGGTGTACGGCAAGTGCGGAAAATGCTGTCCGATCTGAATTTGCGGGTTAGTTGCCTGCGGTTTCAGACCCGTAGCGGATACCACGTGCTCGACCGTCTGGAAAAGCGCATCGACGCAACTAAGCAGGCCCTGAAGCTGGCCTACGACCTGGGGACCAATGTCGTCGTCAACGACCTGGGCCGGCTCCCCTCGGACGACGATTCGGGGGGGATGAGTACGCTCATCGAAGCGCTCGGCGAGATCGGACGCTACGGTCAAAAGGTCGGCGCGACGCTCGCGGCCCAAACGACCTGCGAGAGCGGCCAGCGGCTGGCAGAGCTGATCCGCCGGCTGCCTCCGGGCGCGCTGGCCATCGATTTGCATCCGGCCGAGCTGATCCTGAACAGCCTCGCGCCGGCCACCGTGCTGCGATCAGTCGCTCCCTACGTCGCACACGTGCACGCCGCCGACGCCACGCGGGATGTGACGCTTGGGCGCGGCGTCGAGACTCCGCTCGGCCGCGGCAATGCCGAGTTTCCAGAGCTCCTCGCAATTCTCGAAGAACACGAATACCGCGGCTATCTCACGATTGAACGCCGCGGCAGCGAAAACCCGCTGGCCGACATTCGCCAGGCAATCGAGTTTTTGCGAAATATCTGACGGCGTTCAACCGAGGATTTCGCGGACGACTCGAGCCGGCCGGCCGTCGGTGAGCGACTGCGCTCGGCCGCTGGCGTGGTACTTGAGCGCCGCGTGATCGAGGCCGAGTTGGTGGAGGATCGTCGCTTGAAAGTCATTCGGCGTGACGACATCGACCGCGGCCCGGTGGCCGAATTCGTCGGTCTGACCGTACGTCATGCCGCCGCGGATTCCGCCGCCGGCCAGCCAGATTGAAAAGCCCTGACCGTTGTGGTCCCGGCCGGCGCTTTCGTCGAGATTGCCTTCGGTCACCGGAAGGCGGCCAATTTCCCCTCCCCAGTGGACAATCGTTGTGCCCAAGAGTCCGCGCTGCTTGAGATCGGTCACCAGGGCCGCCGATGGCTGATCGGTCTTGCGGCAGATATCAGGAAGCCCCTTCTTGATCGTGTTGTGGTTGTCCCACGGCTGTCCGCCCAGGAATAGCTGTACGAAGCGAACTCCCCGCTCGATCAGACGGCGCGCGATCAGACACCGCGTGCCGTATTCGCGAGTGGCGTCCTGGTCGAGGCCGTACAGTTTGTGGATGTATGCCGGCTCCCGGGA
>JALORD010000135.1 GCA_025459145.1 Pirellulaceae bacterium
CCGGTTGGCCCGTCCACAACTTGAGCCAGCGGCTCAAACCTCAGCAACTTCGCTTCAATCTCATCAAGCCGCGCGCGAATCTTCGCCAGCCGCTCGGATCGCTCGGCGCCTTCCGGCACGATGCGAGGCCGTTCGCCGTGGCTGACGCCGGCCAGCACTGCTTTAAGCGCGTAGTAGTCGGCTTGCGGGATCGGGTCGAACTTGTGATTGTGGCAGCGGGCGCAGCCGACTGTCAGACCGAGGAACGTGCTTGCAGTGGTGCTCACCATGTCGTGCAGAACGTCGGCCCGCTGCTGCGCGGTCAGCACCGGATCGGGACTGAGCACCACATCGTTCGCCCCGCCGACAAGAAACCCGGTCGCCGCATCGGCGCCCAAGATGTCGCCTGCCAACTGCTCGCGGACGAACTGGTCATACGGTTTATCCGCCGTCAGCGACTCGATCACATAGTCGCGATACGGCCAGGCATTGGCCCGCGGCTTATTGGTCTCAAAGCCGTCGCTTTCGGCGAAACGGACGGCGTCGAGCCAATGCTGTGCCCACCGCTCGCCGTGGCGGGGCGAAGCGAGCAGCCGATCGACCAGCTCGGTATACGCCCGGTCTTCCCCGTGCTCGCGCGCTGTGCGCTGATAGGCCTCGATCTCGTCCAGTGTCGGCGGCAGCCCGATGAGGTCAAAGTACAAGCGTCGGACGAGCGTTCGCGCTTCGGCCGGTGGAGAAAGCGTGAGCCCTTGATCGGCGAGCTTCGCCCGAATGAATCGATCGACAGCGAGCGTGTTTTCCTCACCGATTGCCGGGACCGCCGGCCGCACCACTGCCTGCAGCGACCAGTGCGCCAGGCGCGGATCGGCCCGCTTCTCGGCACCGGGCCAATTTGCGCCCCCCTCGATCCAACGCATGAGAACGGCAATTGCGTCGGCCGACAACGGCTCACCTTCCGGCGGCATTCGCTCAGCTTCGACCTTCGCTTGCACCCGCTCGAGCAGATAGCTCTGGGCCGCTTTGCCCGGCACAATCGCCTGCCCCGAGTCGCCGCCCGCCAACGCGTCGCCGCCGCGATCGAGCCGCAAGCCGCCACTCGCCTCGTCCGGCCCATGACACTTCACACAGTGGGCGACAAAAATCGGCCGCACCTGGCGTTCGAAGTCGATCGCTTCTTCCGCGGCGAGCCCCGGCATGCTCACCAGGAATCCGGCAATCCACAGAGCCCCGAGGGGCCAGGCAATCAAGCGCATGCCACGAACTTTCCGCTGGATACTGTTGGCCGGACGAATCGCGACGAGGCACATCACCGCAGGTGTACCGCGGACAGCCCCACGGCTGTTGATCGTACCATCCAGCACCGCGCGGAACCACGTTTGGCAAATGGCCGCAGGGAGCGAGCGAACCCGTTGAACAAGTTTGCGGTCGGCACGCAAACTCCGCGACGCAACACACAAGGCCCGGTCGCGGGGTTCGACCGGGCCTTGAGGGCGGGCCACAAGGGGCGGGCTGGGTGTCTGCGGAATGTACAGCGCGGGGATCGCCGTACGCAGCCGCGGGCTGCTTGCCGACAGACTCTGGCGGGGATTTCGGGCGGGGTCGACGAACATTGTCGTAGCGACTGTGAGGGATTCTTCGGCTGGTCCTCCCCAGCGGAACCACCGATTCACGCCTCCCCGCACACAACCCGCGTAAGCCCGCATCCTTGGCTGTCCGGCAAAGTTTGCCAGGGTTGCCGGCTGTCACAGATCATTTGTCATTGGTCACTTGCCATGTGCAGTTAGGACATTAGGTGGTGCTTTGGATTCGGAACTACGTTTCACCCCGTTCGAGCCACTTTGGCAGTTCCGGCGGCTTGGCCGCGGTCAGCGCGGCGAGTAGCGCCGCCGGGTCGGTCTCAGTCAATAAGAGGCCGCGGTGCTCGCTGCGCAGGAAGCCTTCGCCGGTCGCCCGGTCGAGCAAGGCGAGCAGCGGCTGATAGTACCCGGCGACATCCAGAATCCCGCACGGTTTGGCGTGCAGACCGAGCTGTCCCCAGGTCAGAATCTCAAACAGCTCTTCGAACGTGCCGATCCCGCCGGGGAGCGCGATGAACGCGTCGGCCAGATCCGCCATCCGCGCCTTCCGCTCGTGCATCGAGCCGACGATCACAAGTTCCGTGCAATCGATAAGGCCGAGTTCCTTATCCATCAGGTGCCGGGGAATGACGCCAATCACCTGGCCGCCCGAGGAGAGCGCCGCATCGGCCAGAATTCCCATGAGGCCGATGTTCCCGCCGCCGTAGACGAGGCGCAAGTTCCGCTGAGCGAGCAATTGCCCTAGCTGTCGAGCAGCGGCCGCGTACTCCGGCAGCCGACCGGCCGAAGAACCGCAAAAGACACAGACCGAGCGAATGGGCGGGCAAGTCATGCCAACATCGTACTCGCGCGCCCGGCCATGGGCACGTGGTCCGCTCTACCGCCAGCGGACTGATATGTCGTCTCGCACTCCTGCAGGGAGAGAGCGCCAGAGAGGGTGCGATCGCGGCCGCGCTAGATCGCTAAAGCTCGCGCACAATCTCGCCGACTGCCCGCAGCCAGACGGTGATGTTCAGCATGTCGCCCGAGTAGGCACTGAGGCCCAGTACCGATGCGACGCCGAACACCATGATTGCGCCAGCAACCAGAAGATTCGACGATTGGCTGAGTGTCGAAATCGTCTTGTGCCCCGCCAGGCAAAACGCCAACACCACGCCGCAGCCGACGACCGCGGCGATCACCAACGGAAGTGCGTATTCGAAGTCATGGCCCTCCATACAGGTTTGTACGTCACCTGGATGGCTTGGCAAGCAGTGCCCCGGAGATTGGCGGCACACGGCTGGTACTGAAAATCGCCCCGGCGCCTATCCTTTTCGCACGCAGCCGGTCGCGCCCGTGTGTCATCGTGCCGCGCGCGGCCCAGCCCGCGAGTGGCGCATCACTTTCAGCCGTTACGTTCCGACTGCGGGCCGCGCGGGAGCAGCGCGCGGACCGCGAAAATCGACTTGCCTATCGCTAGAGCGTCCAGCCCTTGCGATATTCCTTGTGCAGCAGGGCCTCGGCGCTCGGACTATTCGGAATTTTCAGGTCCTGCGCGTTCCACTCGATCCGCTCGCCGCTGCGGTAGGCGACCGTCCCCAGGAGCACCGCCTCGGTCAGGGCGCCTGCATAATCGAAATTGCAGGTTGTCGGGCCGCTGGTCTTGATCGCCTGTACCCACTCGGCATGATGGCCGATCGACCGGGGAATCGTCGGCTCGGGCTTCTTAAAGTCGGCAAACTTGCCCTCGGGCAACAGCACATGCCGGCCATAGTCGGAGACGAGCATTCCCTCGCTGCCGACAAAGAGCTGCGCTCCTTTGAACACATCGCCCAGCGGCTTGTCGCCGATCTTCAGCGTCCGAGCCAGCTCCGGCTGCCGGCCGCTGTCGTACCAGTGGACGGTCACCGCCGGCATCTTTTCGCGGGCCGGATACTCGTACGTCGCCTCGCACCACTCGGGGCAGCTTACGGGGTCGAACTTCGGCCCGGTCGCGCTCACGGCTGTCGGCGCCCGCAGATCGAGCCCCCAGTGGACGAGATCCAAAAAGTGGCAGCCGAAGTCACCGAGCGCCCCGGTGCCATAGTCCCAGAATTTCCGCCAATTAAACGGGTGCACGCCCGTGCTGTAGGGCCGCTCGACCGCAGGGCCGAGCCACAGATCCCAGTCGAGGTTCTTGGGCGTCGGCGTCCCGGTATTGAATTCCGCTCCGGTGTACTGGGCCGTGACCCAGACGTGGGCTTCCTTGACCGGCCCGATCGCGCCGGCCTGCAGAAGTTCGACGACGCGGCGATAGTTGTCGCCGGCGTGAATCTGATTTCCCATCTGCGTGACGAGCTTCTTCTCTTTGGCCAGATTGGCGAGCGTCCGGGCCTCAAAGACCGTGTGCGTCAGCGGCTTTTCGCAGTAGCAGTGTTTTCCCAGCCGCATCGCCATCGCCGCGGCCGGAGCGTGCGTATGATCGGGCGGGCTCACCAGGACCGCATCGATCTTGTCCGCTTCCTTTTCGAGCATGACGCGAAAGTCGCGGTACTTGCGAGCCTCGGGAAACTTGGCAGCGCCCTTGTCGAGCAGCTCGGCGTCGACATCGGCCAAAGCGACAATATCCTGGCTCGACAGATCGGTCAGGTTCCCGCCCGCCCGGCCAGTCGTCCCCACCGCCGCGATCCGCAGCCGCTCGCTGGGCGACTTCGATTCTTGCGCGGCCGCCGGATTGACATACGCCCCCAGGGCCAGCGCCGAAGCAGCCGCGGCGGATTGCGTGAGGAACTGGCGACGGGAAGCGAGGCGGCGACTGGCAAGCGGGAGCGTCATGGCTGGAATCTCCGAGGGGGAGGGAAATGGGCGAGGACCGGCAAGTTACGTGCTTGGTACGACTTCCCGGCTCAGCCTGTTATGACTCGCCGCCACGCGAGAATCAACGGCCGGCTTACCACCCTGGATTCTTCGTATAGTGCGGCTGATAGAGCTGCACGGTCACGTCGCCGGGCATTTTGAAATATGTCACGAGGCCGAAACCGTGGTCTTCGATCGGGGCGGTGAATTCAACACCTTTGGCCGCGAGATCCGCGACGGTGGTTTCAATCTCATCGCAGAAGAACGAAATTGCGTGCGTCCCAGCCCGGGCGTGCGGCTGATTTTCGTCCGACGGATGGACTCCCAGGTCGGCCGACGGCGCCTCAAAAATCAGCCACCCGCCCCCGACATCCGTAAATGGCCAGCCGAGCTTCTCGCGGATGAACGTCCGCAGCTCGTCCGCCGCGGAGCTGTAAAACATCGTATGGACGCCGCGAATCATGGATTGCTCCTTCGGCGAACGAGGCCAACCGATGGTCGATCAAAGCGATGGAAAGCGGGATCAGACCAGAATCGTACCAAACCGCGAGGCACGGCGGCGTTTCGCGGTCGGTCGTCGCCGGATCGATCCCGCGGTTTCTCCGGTGGGCGCGCGATACGAAGCGATGTGATCGAGGTGCATGGGAGCGCCGCAATGTCCAAATGTGTTCCCCCTCCGCGCCCACCGCGGCTCTGCGTGCTTCTTCGTGTTCGACGGAGCATGGATTCACGCGGAGGCGCGGAGCCCGCGGAGGATGCATGACCGTATGAGATCGAACCGCCTAGCCCGACAGCCTGAACCCTGAAACACGAAACCAGAAACATCCCTACAATCGATGAATGCCCGCTACCGCGCCGACAGTTTATCTCGACCACAATTCGACCACGCCGATTGATCCGCGGGTCGTCGAGGCAATCGTGCGGGCATGGAGGGATAGCGGCGCGAATCCGGCGAGTCAGCATGGTCCGGGGCGCGCGGCACGGCGAATGCTTCAGGAAGCTCGCGAGGGGATTGCCGAGCTGCTGGGGGCGAAGACCGGCGGGATGGACGCCGACCGGGTGATCTTCACGAGCGGCGGGACCGAGGCGAATAATCTGGCCCTACGCGGCCTGGTGAAAGAACCGACCGGCGGTGTGGCGATCTCGGCGATCGAACACCCGAGCATCCGCGGAGCGGCCGACGAGCTTCGGCGGTCGGGCCGGCGCGTCCGCACGATTCCCGTCGAACCGACGGGTGAAATCAGCCTCGGCCCTGGCCTCACCGACGTGCTGACGGACTCGCAGCTCGTAAGCGCCATGCTCGCCAGCAACGAAACAGGCGTCATTCAGCCGATCGCTGCACTTGCCGACCGAGCCCGCGCCGCCGGCGCACTGACCCACACCGACGCCGTTCAGGCCGTCGGCAAGATCCCCGTTCACTTCCGTGATCTGGGCGTAGACGCGCTGACCTTCGCGCCGCACAAGCTTCACGGGCCGCTCGGGATCGGCGCACTCGTTGTACGGCACGAAGTGAAACTTGAGCCGCAGGTCTTCGGCGGCTTTCAGCAGGAAGCGCTTCGCCCTGGGACCGAGAACGTCGCGCTCGCCGTCGGCTTTCACGAAGCCATGCGTCTCGCCATCGACGAACTATCCCATCGAGCCGCTCGCATGCAAGAACTGCGCGACGAACTCGAACGCACGTTGGGCGGCGAATTCCCGGAATTGGTCGTCGTCGGCCGGAGCGCTCCGCGCCTGCCCAACACGAGCTGCCTCGCATTCCCCGGACTCAATCGGCAAGCGCTCGTAATGGCGCTCGACCTCGCCGGAGTCGCTTGTTCGACCGGTTCCGCCTGCGCCAGTGGCTCCAGCGAACCGTCGCCTGTGCTGGTCGCGATGGGCCTGCCGCAGCCGGTTATCGAAGGGGCAATTCGCCTCAGCCTGGGAGCATTTACCGCCGACGACGAGATTGCCGAAGCCGTTCGACGTATCTCCAATGTTGTCAAGCACTTACGATCGCTGAAATAAGCCCCCATTTGGGCCTCCTCCGCAATCGTCAACAGCCGGCAAAACTGGTAAACTTGGGGTTTGGTTTCGCGGCTCTTCTCGCGCCCTGGCCGGGGCCTCTTCGACGACGGCAGGAACCTGTGATCAGCGGGCTATTTTCGATCCCGATCGCACGCGGTGCGGATTCGCTTGCGGGCGAAGCTGCGCTGGTCGTGGGTCCGGAAAACGCCCTCGTCCGGAGCGTCATCGCCGCGGCGCGAACTCCTGCCGATGCCGTGAACGACGATGCTTCACCGACCGGTTCGGCTTGTTTCAATCCGGTCGTCCTGTACGGACCGAGCGGCGTCGGCAAATCGACGCTCGCCCATCTGCTCGTGGGCGAGCGGCGCCGCGTTGCGGGCCTCGCACAGTGTCTGACCACAACCGGCCTAGAACTGGCCCAGTCGCTGGCCCACGCCGCAGATACAAACTCGGTCGACGAACTCCGAAACCGATTTCACCAGTGCGACCTGCTCCTGGTCGACGATGTTGATCAGCTCGCCGGACGCGAGGCGGCACAGCAGTTCCTGTGCACGACGATCGACGCCCTGCTGCTCCGGCGGGTCTTGATCGTGGCGACGGCTCGCATGTTGCCCGTCGCGAACAACGATTTATCCCCGCTCTTGGCCAGTCGGCTGAGCGGCGGACTTGTCGTACCGCTGGTTCCGCCCGAAGGAGCCGCGCGGCAGGCGCTCGTCGACCAATTCGCCCAACAATGCACGCGGCACACCGGCCAGCGGCTTGATCCGGCCCTGTTGCAGGGTCTGGCCGCCCGCCGCGGCCCAGGGTTTGCCACCGCGCCGCAGTTGCGTCAGGCAGTGATGCAAATGGCCGCGGACCTCTCGCATCCCGCGTCAGCCGCTAATGACTCACCCGGCTTTAACTCATCCGCCAGTAGGTCGCGCCATGCAAAATCGGTCGCCAGCGACCACAAGTCAGTTCTGCGGCATATCAGCGGCGCCGTCGCCCGCCACTTGCACGTGAGCGTCGCCGAACTGAAAGGCAAATTGCGGCACCAGCACTTGGCCCACGCGCGTAGCCTCGCGATGACGCTTTGCCGCCGCCTTACATCGGCGAGCTATGCCGAGATCGGCCGCTTTTTCGGTGGTCGGGACCATACCACCGTCCTCCATGCCTGCCAGAAGATCGAATCGCTCGCCCTGCAAGATTCCGAGATCAGCCGTTCGCTCGCCGAACTCGCCCTGCAGATCTCCACGATGGAGGTGCGGGGATGAACTTCGATGTTCAAGCAGTGTCGATGCCAGGTCTCGACAAGACTAGTTCCGCCGAAACGTTGCCTGATTCGCCTGTTGCTGTGGAAAAGCTGTCGGTAGGTGTCGGTTCCGGTTGGCGTAACGCCTCGCTAGCGACAGGTTCGGGTTGCTCCTCGCCGAAAGCCCCCGGCTGTCGTCACCGCTCGACAGGCTGCCAACACGCTGCCGACGCGTTGTCCACGACCGTTTGTTGCCAAAGAACCGCCGTAACCTGCTGCCTGTCAACAATTTGTGTACGCTCGCTCCGAGCCATCGACAATTCGTCGGCCGGCATTACTACGACGACTGAATTAATTCATCTAGAGAAGGCAGAAGACCAGTAACCCAGACTCTGATTCAGAGCACGGAGGGACCGACCCCATGAAAATCGTATGCGATCGTGAAAAGCTGCTGTCGGCGTTTCAAACAGCCGCGCTGTTTGCCCCGGCCCGCAGTCCGAAGGAAATCCTGACCAACGTCAAGCTCGACGTGGACCAGGGGGGGGCGACGTTCAGCGCTACCGATATGGAGGTGGGGGTGCGGGTGAATCTGGAGGGGCTCGATGTCGACGCCCCGGGAAGCGCGATCCTGCCGGTGGGGCACTTCGGCGCGATCCTCCGCGAGAGCACCGACGACAAGCTCCGGATCGACACGACCAGCAAGGGAACGGTCGTCCGCGGCGAGCGGAGCGAGTTCAAGCTGCAGTCGGGCGATCCGGACGAGTTCCCGACTGTCGCCAAGTTCGAGGACACGAAATACCACGTCATCTCAGCCCGCCTGTTTCGCGAGTTTATCGCACGAACCGAATTCGCGACCGAAATGGAGAGCAGCCGTTACGCCTTGGGGGGCGTGCTGTTCGAACTCGAGCCGAACAAGATCATCGCCGTCGGAACGGACGGGCGTCGCCTCGCGAAGATGGAAGGCCCGGCTGAAGCGGTTGGGGGGCACAAAGGGGGCGACTCGATGACGATCATCCGCACGCAGTCGTTGCGGCAGATCTATCGGGCCATTTCCGACAACGACGGCGAAGTGCATCTCGCGTCGCACAATAACGACGTGCTGATCCGCACGCCGCGGGCCGCATTCTACTCGCGGCTGGTCGAAGGACGCTTCCCCCGCTGGCGCGATGTGTTCCCGCAGCGGCGTGATGCGGCCAAGATCGACATCAATGTCGGCTCGTTCCAGTCGGCCCTGCGGCAAGCGGCTGTCGTGCTCAACCAGGAGAGCCGGGGGATCGACTTCACGTTCGAGGATGGGACGCTCACGCTCACCGCGGCTACGGCCGAAACGGGCCAGTCGCGGGTCGATCTGCCGATTGCCTACGACGGGGCGAAGATCATCGTCGCGCTCGATCACCGGTTCGTGCTCGATTTTCTGAAGGTGCTGAGCCCCGATCAGAACGTCACGATCGACATCGAAAGCGGCGAAACGGCCACGGTGTTCAACGCGTCCGACGGCGCGTATGGCTATGTGGTTATGCCGCTGTCGAGGGATCGATAGTTGTCATTGGTCACTTGTGAGTATGTGGAATGCTCCCGCCAATGACAAATGACTAGTGACAAGTCACAAAAAGTATTTGTTCTCACGGAGGGACAAAGCTCATCGCCATGGACGAAACCGAACGCTACCTGCACGACGATTACCGCCGACGGCGGGTTCCCTTGCCGCCGACCAAAACGCTGGGCGACGCAATGAGCCAGTTGCTGGCTCGCAAAGGATATGCCCAGGTGCAGACCGCGGCCGCATGTACTGCCGCCTGGCGACAGGCGGTGGGAGACAAGCTCGCCGGGCAAAGCCGTCCGGGGAATGTTCGCCGCGGCGTCCTGGAGGTGCTGGTGGCCAATTCGTCGGCCTTGCATGAACTCTCGTTTGTAAAGGTGAAAGTTGTGAAGAAGCTCGCCGCGCTCGTGCCGGAACAGCAGATCAAGGATGTGAAATTCCGCGTGGGGCCGCTCGACTGACCCGGGCACACCGCCAGCCCCGGTTTTCCGTTTGTATTGTTCGCCTGCCCGATTTCGAAAGACCAACAGCCCAATCATGTCCGACACGCTTGCCACGACCGAACAAATTCCCGCGTCGATCATCAATCCGGAAGATTACGACGCCGACAGCATCAAGAAGCTTTCCGACCGCGAACACGTCCGCCTCCGCTACGGCATGTACATCGGCGACAGCTCGGTCGCCGGCCTGCACCACCTGGTGTACGAACTGGTCAACAACTCGATCGACGAGGTGATGGCCGGCTTTGCCAAGCACGTCTGGGTGACGATCAACAACGACGGTTCCTGCACGGTCGAGGACGACGGCCGCGGCATTCCCGTCGACCGGCACGACGCGACCTCCGAGCTGCGGGGCCGCGATGTCAGCACGCTCGAAGCGGTGATGACCAACCTCAACATGGGCGGCAAGTTCGACAAGCGGAGCTACAAGACTTCCGGCGGCTTGCACGGCATCGGCCTTAAGGCGGTCAATTTTCTCTCGACCTGGTGCGAGGCGCAGGTCTGCCGCGGCGGCGCCATGTACCAGCAGGAGTTCGCCGGCGGCGAGCAGCAGGGCCCCGTCAAAGAGCTCGGCAGCACGACCAAGCGCGGCACGAAGATCACGTTCAAGCCCGACCCGACGATCTTCATCACCACCAAGTTCCAGTTCGACGTCCTGCAGAAGCGACTGCGGGAGCTGGCGTTTCTCAATAGCGGCGTGCGGATCCACTTCCACGACGAGCGGAGCGGCGAGAAGGAAGAGTTCTACTACGAGCGGGGCCTCGTCGAGTTTATCGAGTATCTCAACCGGGCCAGCGAAACGGTCCACAACGACGTCATCAACCTGCATGTCGAGGTGGACGACGTGATGGTCGATATCGCCTTTCAGTATTCGGGCGAATTCACCGACAACCTGCATTCGTACGTCAACAACATTCACGTGCCCAACGGCGGCACGCACGTCAGCGGCTTTCGCACCGCCCTGACCCGCACGCTCAACAACTACGGCAAGAAGGAAGACCTGTTCAAGGATCTGGTTCCTTCGGGCGAGGATTTCCGCGAAGGGCTGACGGCGATCGTCGCGGTCCGCGTGGCCGAGCCGCAATTCTCCGGCCAGACCAAGGACCGGCTCAACAATCCCGAGGTCGAAGGGATTGTCAGCACGGCCTTCGGCGAGTTCCTCGGCAAGTACCTCGAAGAAAACCCCAAAACGGCCAAGGCAATCATCCGCAAAGGGCTGCTGGCGGCCGAAGCTCGCGAAGCCGCCCGCAAGGCGAAGGAAGTCCTCCGCAATCGCAAGGGGGTTCTCGGCGGCGGTTCGCTGCCAGGCAAGCTGCGCGACTGCCTTAGCAAGAACATGGAGGAGTGCGAGCTGTACCTGGTCGAAGGCGATTCGGCCGGCGGCTCGGCCGAAGGAGGCCGCCTGCGGCAGTTCCAGGCGATCCTGCCGCTGCGGGGCAAGATCATCAACGCCTACAAATCGCGCGAGGACAAGGTTCTCGACAACGCCGAAGTGCAGGCCATGATCCAGGCCATCGGCACTGGCATCGGAGCGGATCAGGACATCACCAAGCTCCGCTACAACAAGATCATCATCATGACCGACGCCGACGTCGACGGCTCG
>JALORD010000564.1 GCA_025459145.1 Pirellulaceae bacterium
GCATAGCGCATTCGCCCGCCGTGACGATCGCATAGCACCAGCACCTCGGCGGCGGGCGGCAGTGCGCTCATCGCGCGCTTCGCCAGCTGGAGCGTCGTGAGCGAGAGCACTTCGGCCTTGTTGCCGCAATGGTCGCAAAGGTCGTTGAACGAACGAGCGTGGAGCCGTGTGGCGGCAAGCTGCGTGAGTCGCACTTGCCGTGCGGCCAGCCCGCGGGCGAGCCATTCGGCCGCTTGGGAAATCTCGCCTGCCGGTACATCGCACGGCAGCGGCTGATCGTAGTCGGTTTCCCAAGCGGGAGTTTCCGCAGCGGGTCCGTCTGCCGTGGGACATAAGAGCGGCCACAGTTCGCGCCATGTGCTGGACCTGAGTTCGATCGCCGCGAGGACCGCCTGGACGGTCCGTTCGATCGGGGCCAACGTGCCGCCCGGCTTATAGAGCTGTTTCGAATCGGCCATCGCCAGACGCGGATCGCCGCAGGGCGGGATCGCCGGTGCGATCACGCCATCAAGGACCTGGGCTAGATCCTCCGGTTGCAGCCCGGCGGGCATTTCCCAGACCGAAGCCGCCACGACGAGCGGCCCCAGATTGGGCCCATAACCCGCTTCGTCGGTTCCCACGAGATATCGCATGCCCGCCAGTGTAGCGAACTAGAGGGCTTGCCACGCCGACTCCGCCAGGTTGAGCGGATGCAGTTCGATTTGCCCGGCTTTGGCAGCTGACGTGACCACTAGTGCCGAAATAGCGGGGTGCTGTGCACAGAAGTCGCGGGCCTCGCCGAGTCCCATGACGTAAAGAGCGGTCGAAAGGGCATCGGCTTGTTCGGCGGTCGGGGCAATCACCGTCGCCGACAACACGCGGTCGGCGGGCCAGCCGGTCCGGGGATCGATCACATGTCCATAGCGCTTTCCCTGATAGTGGAAGAACTGCGTTCCGCTCCCCGAGGTGCCGAGCGCCTGATTAACGAGCCAGAACTCTGCGAGGCGCACCTCGGGACGGAGCGGATGGCGGAGCGCGATCGACCAGCCTCGTTGGGGCGCGCCACCCGACGCACTTGTGGCAGGCTGCACGGAATCAGAAGCCTCGATCGAGCTCGGCGGCTGTCGATCGCCGCGGGCCAGCACGCTGCTGTTTCCCCCATGAATCAGGAAATCATCGACGCCTTGCGATGCCAAGAGCGAAGCCGCCCGATCGAGGGCGTACCCTTTGCCGATCGCACCTAGATTAAGCTCCATTCCGGGGCGGGCCAGCGCCACGGTTCGCGCCTGTGCATTGAGTTCCAGCCCTTCGATCCCCACCTGGGCCAGCGCCTCTTCGATCGCTGCGCCTGTGGGCATCATCCCTTGCCGCCGATAGAACCCCCACACTTTGCTCAAGGGGCCGCTGGTGATGTCGAAGGCGCCGCAGGTCGCCCGGGAAAGTGCGGCAGCGCGGACCAGCAATTCGAAAAGCTGCGGCTCGGCAGCGACCGCGCCTGCTCCTGCACGCCGGTTGATCGCCATGAGCTCGCTGGTCTCGCGGTACACGGTGAGCTGCGCTTCGAGCCACTCGACGAGGTCGAGCGCTGCCAGCGCCGCGTCGGCTCCCTGGGGATAGCGGCGGGGGCAAAACAAAATGTCAAACTGGCACGCCATCGCCTCTCGCCCTACCTCGAGCAGGTAGCTCCGTTCCGGGGCCAGCGCGGCCGGCGGCCGCAGCGGTTCGGGCGAACCGATGACGGCGTCCCCCAGGGCTTCGATGGCGCTTCGCCCCTGGAGAAATTCGCGGCGGTTTGTGCGGGCAGGCTCGGCCATCGGTAGCGAAAATCGGGCGGAGTCGAGTCGAATTGTTGGGTATTTTCCGCAGGCGTGCGCATTACATTATAGGTAGGACCGCTGCCCGGTCGTTCCCCCACCTGTCGCTCTGCACGCTCGAATCAGCCGAAAGTCGTTGATCATGCACCGAACACTCTGCTGTGCGCTTTCTTGGTTGATCCTGGCTGCCGCGGTCCTGCTGGTTTCGCCGTCGCTGGCTCAAACCAAGGCGCCGCAAGCGGTCCGGCGGGCCCAGCCGCCGAAGTTCGACGCCGCTGCCACGGCCCAGAGTCCCTTCTATCGCGATGCATTCGCCGAGGGCCTTGTCGGCAATCGACCGGCCAATCTGGGGCAGGCGGCGAGCGTCGCTTCCACGGGCAATGGGCCTGCAGCCGGCGGTGGTTCTCCGGCGACTGGCGGCGTGGCCGGTTCGGGCTGGTCGGCGATCATTTCCTCCGCGACGGTGGAAGACATGGTCAAAGGGCTGAAGCTGCAAGTCGATCAGAACGTTACGACGCCAACCGACTTTGCCGGGAAAGGATACAAAGTAGCCCGCCGCGATTTCAGTATTCTGGCGATGCTCTTTGCGATCGCCGGTGAGTACGAGAGCGAGGTGCGCTGGAAGAAAGAGGCTCCGCTCGCTCGGGATGTCTTTGCCCGCACGGCCGCGAACGCCAAGGTCGGCACGCCGCAGGTTTATCAGGAAGCCAAGCTTCGCAAGGACGAATTGACCGACTTGCTCAATGGTTCGAATCCCTATGGCGGCAAAGAGGCCGAGGCCGCCGCTGTCTGGAAGGATGTCTGCGGCCGTTCGCCGCTCATGCAGCATCTGGAAGCTGCCTGGGAACCGGCCCTGAAGCCGCTCCTGTCCGACAAGGCGAAGTTTGCAGCCAATCGGGACGAGATTGTAAAACACGCGGAGATGCTGGCGGCCATTGGGCAAGTGCTCTCGAAGCCCGGAATGCCCGACGCTGATGACGAAGAATACGCCAAGTTTTGCAACGAACTGCGCGATGGGGCGCGGGGGATCGCCGACGCCATCAAGCTGGACAATTATGACGCGGCAGTCGCTGGCAGCGCCAGAATCACGAAATCGTGTATCCAGTGCCACGAGTCGTACCGCTAGGTCGCGGCGGCGCAACTCAGCCGCCAACTATTGGCTTCCGTCGGATCCCGCGCCGCCCGTCATCAACTCTTTCAAACGCCGGACGGCCCGCAGATAGCGCATGCTGGCAGCCGGTTCGGTCAGCCCGAGCGCCTGCGCGATCTCTTGGTTGGTGAGTTGTTCGTAGTGCCGCATGATGATGATTTCGCAGTCCTGATCGGGCAACTTGGCAATGGCCGCCTCGACTGCCAGCGCGAGCTCGGCCTGCGTCGCCGCGGCGGCCGGGGTTAGTTGCCGATCGCAGAGCTGGGCGGCCAGTTGGATCGTGCTGTGGTCGTCGGCCGCCGGCACCGCCAGCGGGCGTTCTTTATCGACGCTCCGCTTGGCGCTCACGCGATGCCGAGATGCCGACGGTGAGCGTCGATAATTCGATCCTGCGCGATCTGCCGCAGCCACAAATGAAAGGGCATTCCGCTGGCGCTGGCGATGTAATCCTGCAGGCGGCGATTCGCCTCGACCAGCACGTCCTGCACGACGTCGCTCACGTCGATTCGCCGCTGAATCTTCTGGTCGAGCCGGAGTTGCACCATCCGGCGAAGGGAGTCGCGGTGGCGATCCATCAGGCGGTTGATCGCATCCGCGTCGCCGTCGCGGGCACCGTCGAGCAAATCCTGGGTTTTGTCAGCTTCTGGCCACATAGGGGTATTATGGTAGGTAGCGGGCAGCGGCGAAATGAGTCCGCCCAGGCGGAATGCGTCGGCCGGCGTCCTCCCGAGAAATCGATGTCTTCGGCAAACCGCATCCCGCCTGGACAGGCTTTCTAGCCCTGTCCAGGCAGGCGGAAATCGTTTCCGCTGGCCAATTTGCGACAAATTCTGCTAAAAATGCATCTACGCCCGGCAATCTGTGTGCCGGGCTGCCTCGTCTAGCTTCGTAGAAGGCATGAGTGTGACTCCACACACCCGCAACGCCGCCGAAAACCCGACGGCGGGCCAGGCCGCTTTGCGCGGATCGAGCCCGCTCGAAGAGGCCTTCGCGCGGCACCAGTCGGAGTTGTTGGGAACACTCTACTACCTGGTCGGAAATCTCGAAGACGCCCGCGACGCCTTGCAGGAAGCGTTTGTGAAGTGCTGGCGGCACCGGGATCAGGTCGACGAGGTGGAAAACCTGAAAGCGTGGATTTTTCGGATCGCTCTGAATACGGGTCGCGATATTCGGGAAACAGCCTGGCGCCGCAAACGACAGGGCCTCCCCGAAGACGAGGGGGCGCTAGCCAGCCGGGAGAAGACTCCCATCGAAATCGTGGAACACGACGAACGGCTGATGCGTTTACGCAGTGCGCTGGCTGAGTTGCGTCCTGAGGAGCAGGAGGTGTTCCTCTTGCGCCAAAACGGCGAACTGACGTACGAGGAGATTGCGGAGACGATTGGGGTACCCACGGGCACGGTGAAGACAAGAATGCGGCTGGCGCTGTCGCGGTTGCGCGGTGCGCTGGCTGAATAGAAAGGTGGCGGAATAGAGAGTGGGCTGATTAGGAAGGGGCAGCGGCAGGCAGGGGCATCGATCGAGGAGATTTACTGACGATACTTTTTCCGGCAGTG
>JALORD010000136.1 GCA_025459145.1 Pirellulaceae bacterium
GTTGCACGGCGTAAGGCCAAGTCAGCACGCCGCTTACGATAACTCGCGGGGCGTGCGGCGTCAAATTCTGAGCAGTTTGCCAGCGGGTGCAGGTCACTCAAGAAATCCCAGGGGGCGGACCGCTCCTTTACGCGCTTTGCGGCGGCGGGCTATGCTTGAGGAATGTCAACTACATTGCTCTTGCTAGTCTATTGCATCTTGGTCGTGGTGGCGTCGCTGATTGGCGGTGCGCTGCCGGGCCTGGTCCGGCTGACGCATCGGCGGACGCAGGTGCTGATGAGCTTTGTGGGCGGGCTGATGCTGGGCGTGGCGATCCTGCATCTCCTGCCGCATTCGGTGGCCGAGCAGGGGAGCGTCGACCGGGCGGCGATGTGGATGCTCGGCGGCCTGTTGTTCATGTTCCTCCTGATTCGTGTGTTTCATGTGCACGCGCACGAGCACGGGGACACGAGCGACGTCGAAGTGGCGGGACAACACGACCACGAACACTCCAAACACGCCCATGCGCACGACGGACCGTGCGACCATGACCATGATCACGGCCACAAACACGCGCACAGTCACTCGCACAGCCACAGCCACGATCATGCACACAATCACGATCACGGCCCGGCGCACACGCACGCCTTTAGCTGGGTCGGTCTGGCGTTTGGCCTGGCGCTACACACGCTGATCGACGGGCTCGCCCTCGGCGCAGCAGTGGCGGCCGAGGCTCACCACAGCGAAGGCTTTTTCCTGGCGGGGCTAGGCACGTTCCTGGCGGTCGCCCTGCATAAGCCGCTCGATGCTCTGTCAATCACGTCGCTGATGAAAGCCGGCGGCTGGAACCGGCGGGCGATCACTCTGGCCAATATCGCGTTCGCCCTGATGTGCCCGATCGGAGCGATCGGCTTTGTCTTTGGCCTCGGGTCGCTCTTCGGCCAACAGCAGGTGGTGATCGGCTGTGCCCTGGCCCTAGCCGCCGGCGTGTTCCTGTGCATTTCGCTGGCGGACCTGTTGCCCGAAGTCGCCTTCCACACGCACGATCGCCTGCGGCTGACGCTGTCCCTGGCCCTCGGCGTCGCCCTGGCCTGGGGCATCGGCTTCCTGGAACCCGACCACGCCCACACGCCGCACAGCCACGACGAGCATGGCCACAGTCATGACGAGCACAGCCATGAAGGGCACAGCCATGATGATCATGGGCACGACCACGACACCCACGATCATTCCGGGCACAAGCACTGAGCTGTACTAAGAGACAAAAACCGAACGACGATTTCTCCAGAGAAATGACCGTTCGCAGTAGCGTTAGAACTGCTATGGCGTCTCGCTCAGCGAACGATTGTCAGCTCGGGACGGGCTTGCTGCAGTTGATCGAATCCTTCCCGCGTCAGCTTTGTTCCCTTTAGATTGACGCGCGTCAAACGGCGACAGCTGGCAAGCGCCGGAATGATGGCATCCGTTACGTTTGTCCGGGAGAGATTCAGGTGTTCCAGCATCGGCAGCGTCGCCAGCTCCCAGGCGCACGATTCGGCGATGGGTGCGTGCTCGAGGTCAACGGCCTGCAGGCGGCGAAAGCCCGTGAAGAGGCCGATTCTCGTGCCTTGAACGTCGGTCCCCGTCAGAACAAGCTCCCGCAGTGGCAAGTTTCTAAGAGCCACGATTCCATCGTCGGTCACGCGCGTCTCGCTGAGGTCCAGTGAGTCGAGTTGAAGTTCCTCCAGGTGCTCAAGGCCGGCGTCGGTTACTTGCGTACGCGAGAGCTGCAGGACGCGCAGTTCGGGCCATGCGGCCAGCGCGGTCAAATGGTCGTCTGCAATGTCCGTGCGGTGAAGGTTGAGCCGCCGCAGCCGCGATAGTCCCGCCAGATCGTTTAGTGACTGCCCGCTGATCCGAGTGTTGCCCAGAACCAGGTCGGTAAGCCCCGTCAGTTTCCCGACCGACTTCATTCCTTCGTCGCCGATGGTGCTGGCGCCAAGATCGAGCCGCCGCAATCGAGGACTCTCGGTCAGCAATTCCAGACCTGGTCCGCGCACTTCGGTACAAAGGAGCGACAGGACTTCCAGGCGGGGAAACGACGCGAGGCCGGCCAGCTTTGCATCGTCGACTTTTCGGCCAGCCAGTGAGATCGAGCGGAGATAGGCTGGGGAATCGTCGCCGAGGATGGCCCGCAGCCAGCCTGGCCGCGGAGAAGGATCGCCCACGAGCGCGCTGGTATTCACCGAGAGCGCTTGCAGGCCCGCAAACTGACTCTGCAGAGCGGCCGCCCGCCGGCGCTCGAAACCGATATATCCCAGCAACACACCCGCCAGGAGCATCACGATCAACAGCGTTCGCAGGCTGAATTGCAGCCAGCGGCGGCCAGAGGCACTTGTGCCAGACGACTCCGCGGGCGGTTGTTCCGCGTCGTTGGCGTGGTGAATGGGCGGAGGAGCGCTCATGGTCCCAGGGTTGGGCGATCAAGAGTCCGCGGGCAGGGAGAGAGCCCTGTTAAAGAAAGAAATTGTAGCCGCTGCCGCAGCTAAACGCTTGCCGCAATCGCGTCGTGAAAGCCAAACAGCAACCGCGAACTTCTGCTCGCGGCGATCAATGGCGATGGCTACTTCTCGGCCAACAGCGCCGCCAGCTGGGCGAGCTGCGCCTGTTGGCGGCTGCTGTCGGCCCGGGGGTCGATCGCCAGAGGTTTGCCGCACAGGAGCGAGAGGTGCTGGGCGGCGGCCACGCGCCCCGCCAGTTCGCCGCGGTTCATCAGGGCGAGCCAGGTTCGCTTGTCGTCGGCCAGCCAGGCCGCGACCCGCTCGGGCGAATCGGGGCCCGCCGTTACCGACTCGCTCAGGAGGCTCTGAATCCGCCGCCGCTGTTCAAGGTCGAGTTTCAGCGGATCGAGCGCACGCAGAAACGCGAGCGGCGCTTGTCCCGCTTCGCGGAGGTGCAGGTAAGCCGCCTGCCGGTCGGCGAACTCGCTGGCCGACAGCGCCGCGACCCACGACTGCCAGGTCCGCCGCTGGGTCAGGACATCGTCGCCGGCCGCAGCGACCAGCGCCGCTTCGATCTGGGCCACTTGCGTTTCCAGCTGCCAGCCCGAGCGCAATTCCGCCAACAGCGGCAGCAGGTGCTCGCGGGCCAGCGGCTCCGCGGCCAGCAGCAGTTGCCACAAACTCGGGGCGGACAGCTTTTGCGCGGCTGACTTCCCGGCGGCGACTTGCCGAGCAGGATCGTGAACCGTCAGTTGCACATTTCCCGATTTCGGCTGCACATACTCGATGGCCGGGCGCGACGAACAGGCGCTCGGCACAAAGGCGAGCGTGAGTGTGCCGCTCCCTTGTCGGGTCGCCGTGGAGAGCGACAGGCGGCCCTCGGCGCTCGTCCGCTCGTACTCGGCGGTGAGCGAGCTGCTATGGACTTCGACCGACAGGCTCTCGTACGGCTCGTCAGCCTCGGGCTGGCCCTCTCCCCGCGCGCCTGTCGTCTGACGACATGTGCCGCAGCGCGAGGCAGCGAGTTGCAACCGTCCCCCGACTATCTCCACCCGGAGCCACGCGGTCCTCTCGAGTAGCGACGGACCGGCTGCGGCCTTGTCGGGGGAATCGGCGTCCTCGGCGGCGAAAACGCCAGCCGGCGAGAAAGTGGCCAGTGCGGCCAACAAAGCGATCCTCTTCCACATGGCCAGGCCCTCTTGGCTTCCATGGGTCCGTAACGGGAGAGGATGGGTAGGTCCCCTCGCGTCTGTGCGGGGTGATCCTTCTCGATATATATCGGATCAGCGGGGAATGATCCAAGGCGAATATCGAGGGATTTTTCCCGATTTGCGGAGAAAGGCAGGCCGTAGCGGCGGGGACGGGCTGCAGCCCACAGGCTGCAGCGGCTGACGAGTACGACTAGGACTTTCGTCGGCGGCTGGGCCTTCGACTCGCTATCCCCTGAACGCTGTCCTCTGAGCTCCGTCCCCCGTCCCCGTCCTCTGTTCCCTGGATGCCAATTCCTATCCCCCACGAGCGAACACCCTTCATTGTTTCACCCTCGGCCCTCAGCCCTCGCTCCTTGCCCCTTCCTTCCGCCGCACGTGACATCGAACGCCCCGCGTGCGATACTACCGCTGGACGTCAGCCGTGACTGGAGATCCTATGTCGCATGACCCGACGCCGTTCGACCCATACCTCTCGCCGGCTGTTCCCGATGTTCCTGACGCCCCCACGAGCGGTACGAACCGCCGGCCGGGTTGGCTCACCGCGCTGTGTGTCGTGGCGATCGTGATTGGCGTTCTGGGAGCGATGAACGGCCTGTTCGGCGTGATTGGCGTGCTGGCTGGCCCGCGTCTTCAGGCGGCGTTCGCTCCTCGAGTACAGGCCGGCCCCGGCGTCGCCAACGAGATCGAAAAGATCCAGCAGCAGTTTCAGGCTGAAATGAACCAGGTACAGAACAAGTACTTCGTCGGCCTGTTGGTTGCGTCGCTGTTGCGCGTCGTCGTGGCCGTGGCGCTCGTCCTGGGGGGGGTGATGTCGCTCAATCTGAAGCCCAATGGCCGGACGATTCTGCTCGTGGCCTGCGGCGTGGGAATTCTCTATGAGCTCGGCGTCAGCGTGCTGCTGCAAAGTTTGATCAATATGGAAATGACGGCAGCGATGAACTCGTTTTTCGAGAGCCTCGTCGAAACGCTTCCCAAGGGACCCGGTGGAGGCCCCCCTCCCGAGATTTTCCTGAACATCATGAAGGGGTCGATCGTGTTCGGCTTTGCGATTCAGTACGTCTTTGCCGCGATCAAAATTGCATTTTATCTGTGGGGACTCATCTACCTGCAGCGGGAGGCGATTCGGGCCTTGTTTGATGCTCCGGGGCCCGGCGTCGCAAAATTCGCATGACCAAGTCTGATTCACGCGTTGCGGTCTACACGGGGTCGTTCGACCCGATCACGCTCGGCCACCTGAACGTGATCGAACGGGCCGCGCGGCTCGTCGATCGGCTGATCGTCGGGATCGGCGTCAATGTCGAAAAGTCGTCGCTCTTCTCGCCGGTCGAGCGCGAGGAGCTGGTCGCCGCGGCGACCGAGCACGTGCCGAACGTCGAGATTCATTCGTTCAACACGCTGGCCGTCGAGTTCGTCCGGCAATGCGGCGCGCGGGTCATGGTTCGCGGCGTTCGCCCGCTGACGGACCTCGCCGGCGAATTCACGATGATGATGGCCAACAAACATCTCGATCCGGGAATCGAGACGGTCTTCCTCATGGCCGACGAAGAATTTGCCCACGTCAGCAGCTCGCTCATCAAGCAGATCACCCCGCTGGCCGACGACGAGATGCTGGCCCGGTTCGTACCGCGGACAATCATTCCCGCGGTCCGGGCGAAGATTCAGCGGCGAGTGTGACGGGGGGGAGTGCTAGTGGCTAGTGCTGGTGGCCAGTGGCTGGGTGGGAGAGTGTCAGCAAGAAATGCACAAGCCTCGCCAGGTTGACTGGCGAGGCTTGTTGTTTTTGGTTGTGCTCGGCTGACTCGTGTGGAGTCAGTTTGGAGCCGCGACTACTGTCCGAACAGGCTGGCGGCGGCACTTGCTTCAACGGCTGTGGCCGCGGCGGGCTGCGTGGCAGCAGCGGCGGCGGCTTGTTCAGCCGTGACCGGGATCAGTTCGATGTCCATGTTCGCCGCGACCGTTCCATCGGCCCGGACCAGCCAGAGCTGAGCCTTGGTCGCTTCGGCCAGACCCAGCGTCGGCAGCGTGCCGCTCATCGCGGTCGGCGACCAGGCGGTGACCTGAGCCGGCATCGAGATCGTGCCGAACACCAGGACCAGTTGGCCCGCTGTATCGCCCAGATCGGTCCCCTGCAGCGTGATCGCGGCGCCGTTGGGAACCTGCGTCAGGGGCTGCTGGGCTACCGGTTCGGTCGCGACAGCCGGGGCCACCTGCCCTGCGACTGGCACGGCCACCGGCACCGCGATCGGCTGGGTCACGACCACCGTGTGCGTGTAGCAAGGCTTGCACTGCGGCTGGCAGTAGGTTGGGTTCCACCACCAGAAGTTGTGGCAGTGCTTGTTGTTGTGGCAGGGGTCGCAAGGCACGCATTTGGCAGGATTCGTACCGCAGAAGGCGCCGTTCTTGCCGAGCTGCACGCCGATCTTGTTCAAGCCACCGCCGAACTGGCCGCCATTGTTGCCGCCCAGCGAGATGCCGTTGCCGACATTGATTCCGAGCTTGGGCGTGGTGCCGATCTTCGGTCCCGTCTGAATGCCGATCTTGCCAGGCTGCAGGTTCTGGCCCGAGATGCCGAGGCCTGGCCGCGTGGTGATCTTGTTGATCGAACCACCGAGGTTGATCCCCTGGTTGCCCGAGATGACCGCCGGCTTGTGCGTGATCCCGCTGTTGCCGCCGATCTTGTTCAGGCCGCCAATCCGGCCGCTCAGCGGTTGCGACTGAATCTTCGGGCCCGAGCCGCCGAAATTGCTGCCGAGGTTACCGACGTTGCGATTCAGGGTTACCGGAGGCTTGTTGAAGGTGGCCTTATTGCTGCTCATTCCGCCCGACAGGCTGCGGAAGCTGCTTCCGCCGCCGGAGAATTTTGCTCCGCCGCCGCGTCCCGGCTTATCGGCCAGGGCGGTGCTGCAGAGGGTGCCGGCTGCGACGGCAGCGGCGATGGCGACGTAGGCGATCCAGGTGCGTTTCATGGTAAAGTCCTTTCCGACTTGGGTTTGCGTCAATTTTTCGTGCCTCGAAGAGCGGGCCACTACCCTAGCAGGCGGAAAGGGGGACAGAATGTTACAGCGGAGGGGACGGGGAACGGAGGACAGAGGACGGGGACGGAAGTCGGAGATCCGAGGTCGGAAAATATGCCTTGAAACCAGAAACCCAACCTTCAACTTTGAACCTTGAACCTTGAACTTTTGAACCCAAGCCACCAGCACTAGCCACTCCCGCCCCATGCCCTGGACCGTCGAAACGATCGCTGGCCATCCGTGCGATGTGTACGAGCCTCCGGCGCGAAATCCGCAGGGGTTTGTCGTGCTGTACCTGCACGGCGTGCATCTGAACCGGCTCGACGATAAGCCGGCGTTCGTCGAACAGTTCGATCGCTACGGCCTCCCCGTCGTGGCGCCGCGGACGGCGCGCAGCTGGTGGACCGACAAGATCTGTTTGGAGTTCGATCCCAAGGTCTCGGCCGAGCGGCATGTGCGCGAGCGCGTGCTGCCGTTCATTGCCGAGCGGTTCGGGAGCGAGCCGCCGCGAATTGGCCTCCTGGGAACGAGCATGGGAGGCCAGGGGGCGTTGCGCCTGGCGTACAAGTACCCCAGCCAGTTCCCGGTGGTCGCGGCTATCTCTCCAGCGATCGATTACTACAAACGTTACAACGAAGGGGACGAAACGATCCCCCAGATGTATCCCGATCCCGAGGCGGCCCGTCAGGACACGGCGATCCTGCACATTCACCCGCTCAACTGGCCGCGGCACCAGTTCTTCTGCTGCGATCCTATCGATTACCGCTGGCACGAGAGCGCCGACCGCCTGCGGATGAAACTCTGGTCGCTCGGCATCCCGCACGAGCACGACCTGGAAACGACCGGCGGCGGCCACGGCTTCGAATACTACAGCCGCATGGCGGACCGCGCCGTGACGTTCATCGCCACGAAGCTCGACGAAGTCCGGCGACAAATCGGCGTGGTCGTGTCCAAGTAGACGCAAAGTAGGCCATTAAAGTAGGCCACTGACGCCGACAGTGGCCTGGGCCGCGCGAGGACGAGCCGTGCCAGCGGACAGCGCGGCGGAGACGACGCATGCGGACGGCGCTCGCTCGAGCCAACAAGATCCGCGCGCAGCCCCGGCTGCTCAGCGGCCTGAGCAGCCCACTTTGGGCGTCCCGCGACCTGGTCGCGGCTTTGCATGCCATGTTCGCCCCCTGCTGCCTGCAATCACCAGCGTGCTGGCGCGCTCGCAGCTTGGAAGAAACGACAATTTGCCGCGGACTTGCCGCCCGATTCCGGCAAAAGCGAAAGTGTCGCGCTTGTCGGCCGAACAATCGTTACAGCCAGCACCGTAAGCAGTTACAGCCGTCATCGCGAACAAAAAACAGGGCGGGGTACGAGGTTTGCGTAACGTGGGCTGGCCCCGGCTGACCACTGCCATTTTGGGCGGTTCGGCAAAGTGCCTGAAGGTTCGCGGCCAGCGACTTCCCGCACGATGCCCAATGGCCATGCGGAAAGTTCGTCATAACCGGTGCCGGGCACCTATTCACGTACTCCTGTTCAGCTTGTCCCGCGCGAATCGCCTCGCGACGTAAACCAAAACGTTGTAAGGTTTTGGCGCAACACCTACATTTGAAGATGGCGGCCCCGCGCGGGGCGATTGGCGAAGGATCAGCCGCACAGTTTAGCCGCCCCGTTTAGCCGCACATTTCGACCGTCCCTGATTCGGCACCTCCCCCAGCTCTGCCCCGCAGTCCTGACCCGAGAGATCTCATGAGCGTTGGATCATCGCAAGTCAGCTCCGAAACGATCGAAAAGACCAAGCAGCAGATTCGCGGCCTGGTCGGCGAGATCGCGCAGCTTTCGAAGAGCGAAATCGGGCCCGACCAGTATTATGAGGCGCTGCTCACCCGCGTGGTGCAGGCCCTGGCCGCAGTTGGCGGAGCGGTCTGGATTCTCGGCGAAGGGCGCAAACCGCAGCTCGCCTATCAGATCAACCTGAGCGAGGAACTGCTCGATCCCGAGTCGGACGAAGCGGGCAAACACTTCCGCCTGCTCGACGCGATCACCGCCAGCAAGTCGCCGCAGCTCGTGCAGCCCTTGGCCAGTGCCGGCGACGAGCGGATGGGGGGCAATCCCACGCGGCAATTGCTCGTGATTCACCCGCTGGGTCACGACGACCAGATCGAAGGGCTGATCGAAATCTTCCAACGCCCCAACGCACAGCCCGCCACGCAGCGCGGCTATCTGCAATTCCTCAAGCAGATGTGCGAGCTGGCGGCCGAGTGGTTCAAAAACCGTAAGCTCCGCGACCTGGGCGATCGGCATTCGCTGTGGGCCCAGTCCGACCAGTTCGCCCGCGTCGTGCACGAGAGCCTCGATGTCCGCGAGACGTGCTATACGATCGTCAACGAAGGCCGCCGCCTGATGGGCTGCGACCGGGTGAGCATCGCCACGCTAAGCGGCGGCAAGTGTGTGATCCAGGCGGTCAGCGGCCAGGACACGATGGACAACCGTTCGAATGTCGTGACGCTGCTCGGCACGCTCGCCACGCGGGTGGTCAAATCGGGCGAACCGCTGTGGTATTCCGGATCGACCGACGACCTGCCGCCGCAGATCGAAACGGCGATCGAGCAGTACGTCGACCAGTCGTATACGAAGTCGCTGGCGGTGCTGCCGCTGCGCAAGCCGCAGCCGGCCGAGCCCGCCAACCCGCAGAACCTGGGGACCGACGAAAAGGCCCATTCGGGCGAGATCGTCGGGGCCCTGATCATCGAACAAATCGAGAGCGACATTCCTCGCGAGATCCTTTCGCCGCGGCTGGATCTTGTCTACGAGCACAGCGCGCGGGCCCTGTCGAACGCGATCGACCATAACAGCCTGTTCCTGATGCCCGTCTGGCGGACGATCGGCAAGAGCCGCTGGCTGGTGCAGGCCCGCACGCTGCCGAAGACCGTAACGATCGGCTCGGCAATTCTGCTGGTGCTGCTGGCCCTGATCGTGATCCCCTGGGATTTCGACATGCGGGCCAAGGGATCGCTCGAGCCGATTCAGAAGCGGGAAATCTTTGGGCCGATGCCGGGCGTGGTGACCGAAGTGCTTAAGGACCACGGCGACGAAGTGGCTGAGGGAGAGCCGCTCGTTCAGCTCAGAAACCCCGACCTGGAGATCCGCATCGAGGAGGTGCAAGGCGAACTCAGCACCGCCCGGGAAGAACTGCTGGCCATCCGGAGCCAACTGACCGACAGCAGCCTGCAGATGACCAACATCGAACGATCGAAGCTGCAGGCACAGCTCAACCAGGCTCTGCTGCGAGTTCAGAATCTCGAGAAGCAGGCCAAACTTCTCGAAGAGCGGCAGGGGCAACTGATCGTGAAGAGCCCGATCGCGGGCCGGGTAATCACCTGGGATGCCCGGCGGCTCCTGCAGAACCGGCCGGTCGAAACGGGACAGGTGCTGATGACGATCGCGGCCAAAGACACCGAATACGAGATCAAGCTGCACATGCCAGAGCGGCGGGCGCGGCACGTCACGCGATTCTTGGAAGAGCGGGAGCAGGATCGACCGGGCGAGCCGCTCAAGGTCGATTACATCCTGATGACCGAGCCGGGGACCACCCGCACCGGCACGATCACGCAGATCAGCCCCGCGACCGAAGCGCACGAAGAACACGGCAACGTGGTGCCGATCCGCATCACGCCGGATGAACCGATCCGCTCGGGACGGCCCGGAGCGACCGTCACCGCCGACGTGCATTGCGGCAAAGCCCCGCTGGGGTGGACGCTCTTGCACGAAGCGTGGGAATGGCTCGAAGCGAACTTGTTCTTCTAAATCTGAGGTCAAAGCGGCACGGGCAGAGCGGCCGATTCCGCAGGCCCGCTGACCGCAAGGGACGCGAACTAACGGAGCGAACGCGATGAAACTTAAAGCCCTCAGCTGCGTGGCAATTCTTGCCCTGTCGGCGGTTCCCTTCGTGCAAGCGCAGCGGCCTAGCGCCTCGCTCCCGGGCAGTTCCGCCAAGAGCGGGTCCGGTAAAGCGAGTCCTGCCGCGCGAACGACGACATCGGCAGCACAGCCTCCAGCAGGCCGCAAGACAATCGACGTCTACGACGCCCTGGTGATGCTGATCGACGACGTCCGCGTGCCGGCGCTCGAAGCGGGCCGGCTGATGAATGTCCTGGTCAAGGAGGGGGAGATTGTCGAGGCGGGAGCCGTCCTGGCCGAGATCGACAATCGCGATACCCTCGCGAAGCAGAGAATCGCCCAAGGAGAGATCGACGTCGCGACCGCGCAGCACGAGAGCGACGCCGAAATTGAAGTGGCCGAAAAGGCGATTGAAGTGGCGAAGGCGGATTACGATTCGAACGAATCCATCCGTAGAAATAATCCAGGCGCCGTCAGCGAAACCGAGTTGCGAAAGTTTCGTTTTCAATACGAGCGGGCTTTGGCCCAGTTGAAGGTGGCCCAGGTCGACAAAGTGGTCGCCCGATTGACGGTCGATCTGAAAAAGGCTCAGTACGATGCAACGGATAACCAGATGGAGCGGTTGAAGATTACCGCCCCCTTTGCCGGTGAAGTGA
>JALORD010000137.1 GCA_025459145.1 Pirellulaceae bacterium
CCGTTGCCTCCGGCTGCCGCCGGCTGGGGGACACAGGCCGTTCCGGTCCGTTCGGTGGCGCGCTGGAAGACGGATACGAATGAAGACTCGCAGCTCGAACTGGATGCTCGTCCCCGATCGCACGCCGCGGTGGGCTCCGATTCGAGCGTACCTTCGTACCTGGATGCATCGGCGGCCGATTCGTCGGTCGATACATCCAGTCGAGCGCTGGCCGAAGCCGAGCGTCGCCAACTTCGCGAGGAACTCGCCGCCGAATTCGCCAAGCTCGCCCGCGAGCGCGAGGAGATGCAGGCCGAGTGGCAATCGGCGACCGCCAAGTTGCAGCAGAAAACCGACGAGCTCGAGGCCAAGCTCGATGCGGTCGAAGGGGAAGCAGCACGCCTCGAACGACAGCGCGCAGAACTCCAGGCTGCGCAGCGCGCCTGGCAAGCGGAACAGTCTGCGGTCGCTGCGCGGCTGGCGGCCCGGGGCGCGCAGTTGACCAGCCTCGAAGCAGGGCTCGCCGAGCGGACGGCGCAACTCGAATCCCAACTCGCGATGTTCCAGCAGCAAGCCGCGTTAGCCGAGTTGGCGGCCCGCGAACGAATGGCCGCTGAACTGGCTGCGGCGGAAAAGGCAGCGGCGGAACGGGCTGCTGTCCAGGCTGCCACGGCCCAAGCTGTCGCGGATGAAGCGACCGCTGTCCAACGTCGGGCGGAGGAACGTGCCGCCGAAGAGGCACAACGCGACGCTCTGTTTTCGCACGACCTGCAGCCCGCGATCGATTGGCCGCTGGCCGAACCGATAGCGCCGCAAACGCTGTTCGAAGGGATTGCGGCCGACGCTGATCCCACGCTCGTCGAACAAGTAACGGCCCACGTCGAGTGGGCGTTCGATCCCGCGCTGGGCGATGCGCTGGTTTCCCCCGTGGATCAGGTTGCACCCGAAGTGCATCCGCTGCCAGCGGAGGGAATGCCTCCGCACTGGTCGCATGCGACGGAGCGGCTGGCTGCCGAGATCGAACAACTCCGCCAGCAAAGCCAATCGCTTGCCGCCGAAAAGCAATCGCTCGACGCGGCTCGGACTGATTGGCAGCACGAGCGTCAAGCGATTCTCGATCAGTTGGCGGGCCGTTCCGCGGAACTTAGCCGCCTGGAAGAAGAGCTGCATCGCTCGCAACAAACGCTCGAGGAGCGGATCGAAGCCCGCCTGCAGGAAAAATGGTCACAGGCGGTGCCGCAGTTGGCGTCGACAACAGCGCCCCTGCGGGCGAGCGCTGGTTCGATACAGCGGGCGGTTGGAGAGAGCACTACCGAGGGGGCCAAACCGGACTCCAACCACTCTCTGGAAGAACAGGAACCGGCTGCTGATGCGGTTGCGGCGTCGGCCGACGACGGTGCGACGGCACTCGATTCATCCCGGTACGACCCGCTCGCCGAATCTCCCTCACCGACCTCATCGCCATTTCATTTGGCGGTTTCTGTACCTGATCCTCCGGCTGCGACCTCGTCGCCCGCCGCTAACCTGACGATCGTCAATGGCGCGCCGCCTGCGTCTGCTCGGCCTGCCGAGGAGCGACTGGTCTCGCTCCCCATCAGCCCGTTCGTTCCAGAACCTCACGCCGCCAGTCCCGAGGAACAAAAAATGCGGGAGTTCCTCAATACCCGGCTCGTACAACTGGATCACGAGCGTAGCGGGCGCAAGTGGCTCTGGTGGTCGATCGGCGGAGCCGGCGTCGCCCTGCTCGCGACCGTAGCGTTCGCGGTTTACAAATGGATGATGTAATGCGCCGAGGCTCTGCCACGCACCGCTAATGTCCGGCCGCGAGCAGCTTCGCCAACCCCGCGGCCAGACGTTCGATCTGGGCCGTGTCGTTATACAAGTGGCACGACACACGGATGTATCGCGTCCCGCGAAACTCGACGATTGGGACCTCGATCGCCAGTTCTCGCCAGATCGTGTTCTGCAAAGGGTTCGAAATAGGACACGTCTCATCGGGTCGCTGTTCGGACGTGACGCCGCGCGCGGTGGATGGAGGAAGCGGCACGTGGGCCATCGAACCATACCACGCCGGATCGTCGGCCGTGATCGGCGGCAGGTCCGATAGCTCGCATAGTCGCCGCCGCGCATAACGTGCGAGCCAATGTGTCCGCTGGCGAAACGCGGCGAGTCCTACCTGCTCGAGGAACTCGATGGCGGCGGGAATTGCCAGATAGGCCGACGGATCGCGCGTTCCGGCCCACACGAACTCGTCGCTCCACGACTCGATCCGCGTCGGCGGGATGCGCCCCCAACTGAGCACCGGCGGGCGGACCAGCGCTTGCCAGCGGGGAGCGACATACAGGAAACCGCTGCCGAGCGGGGCGCTGAGCCACTTGTGGCAACTCGCCGCGTAAAAGTCGCATCCCAGCTCGTCGATTGACAGCGGTACCTGGGCGATGGCATGCGGCCCATCGATCGCGACCGCGATCCCGCGCCGACGCGCCTCCCGGCAGATCTCGGCGACCGGCAAAATCACCGCCGTGGGAGAGGTAATGTGGCTCACGACGATCAGCCGCGTCCGTTCGCTTGTAGCGGCAAACACTGCATCGACCGTCTCCTCCAGGGACGCCAGCGGAAGCGGGAGCACGACTGTCCGTGACTGGGCGCCCGTCCGTTCACTAGCTCGCCGCCAGATGCGTTCGACTGCGCCGTACTCGTGGTCGGTGAGGAGCACTTCGTCTCCCGCCGCGAGCGGGAACGAGTCAGCCACGATGTTCATCCCGGCCGTGGCGTTCTCGACGAAGATCAGGTTGCTGCCTGCAGTCCCCACGAATGTCGCCAACTGGCCCCGGGCCGCTAGCCAGGCGGGCTCGAACTGCCGCACCAGAAAATCCATCGGCTGCGCAAAGAGCGCGTCTTGCCACCGGCGGAACGCTTCCTGGACGACGATCGGCGAGGGGCCGAACGACCCGTGGTTGAGATACGTCGTGTCAGCACGAATCCGCCAGCACGATTTCAAATCGGTCCAAGCGCTATCGTCCGCCGGATCGCGTACGAGCTCTTTCACGGGCCACTCCTCAAGACGGCTGCTTGCGAATTGCACCTGGCGAAGCAGCCCATGTTACCCGCGGCCGGCAAAGTGTGTGCGCGGCGTCAGTACCAAATCTGGATTCCCGCCACGAGCCCTTGAATCTGTGTGCTGCCGATATCGTACAGGTCATAGCCGATGTACGCCTCGCTGACACCGAGGACGACGCCAGCCGTCGTGCGGACGTGTACCACACTGGCATTCCCCAGAGTGCCCAGGTCGAGTTCCGCGGTAAAGACGAGCGGGCGGACCGGCTGGGCATCGACAGCGTACGTGAAGTTAAACCCCAGATCGGTCCCCTCGCGATCCGAGAGATAGTTGACCCCCAGGCCGGTGCGGAATTGCAGCCATTCAGACTGTGCGAAGCGAAACAGGACGTTCCCATCGCCGAGCCAGGCATCGTCGTGAATGCCGCCCCCCAAGTCTTCCAGGACATAGCGAAAGTCACCTTCCACGCCCCACCGGCTCTTGGTTTCGACGAGCAGCCGGCCGCCGATCCAGTCGAGATCGTCGAGCCCATTGCCAAACTCGCCCCGCGCCCGGACGCTCCACCGGTACGGCACGCGCGACCCTTCGAGTCCCAGCGCCTCGGCCGGGTCGACCAGCATGTACCCATCGCCGTATTGATACGGATAGTGGGAAAAGTAGGCCGGCGTTTGCAGGCTGTCTCCCATCATGAGATGCGGATACCAGAACGGCGACGCGACGACCAGCGTTCCGAGGCTGACGAGGCCGGCGTAAGCCCCCAGCGTCATCGAATCGTCTTCCTCGTCGTCGTAGTCGTTGGGATAGCCATCGTCGTACTGGGGGCTCGGCTTATCCGGTTTCTCCACTTGGGGCTCGGGACTGCCGGAAGGTGGAGTGCGCACATCCGCGCGCAAGCCGGCTAGCGACTCACCCGCCGCGACGGGTCGCGTCAGCACGAGCAACATGGCCAGTGTCGCCATCCCCGCGGTACCTGGCCGCACGCTGGAACGTCGCACACTGGACCATCGCACACTGGGGCGCACCACTGACTGTCGCGTAAAGCTTGCTCCCATCGCGAGAATCTCCCGGCTCGCTAGCACCTCCCCCGATCGGAGCGGGAAAGGTAGCGACCCCGCGGCGGGAGGTCAATCGCAACAGGTCACGGCACGAGTCGACTCCCGATCGACGGTCGACTCTCGGAGCGACCGCTTATCGACTCGCCGGAATGGCGACATAGGGAGTGGTTCCGCCCTCACCGCGTTTGACGATCTTGGTCTGCTCATTGCGACGCTCACTGATCAGAGTTTCAAACGGGTCGCCGTTGAAGCAAACTTCGTTGAAGAACGTGAACAGGGAGGAGTTGTCAATCACAAACATCGGCGCGAGTTTACCAGCGGTGGTGGTGTAGCTGAAGCCACCAAGGATTTCACTGCGTCCGCCGCCCCGCGTCTCCAGCAGCGTGCCTCCGCGTTCGGTTTTGTAGCCCAGCACCCACAGGTCGCTGCGGTCATTAACGATATGCGTTCCTTCGTTCTCGACGTTGAGTTGGCGTGCCCAAACGCGTTGGTTCTTCAGCTTGAGATTGTGCGTGACGAAGTCCTCGAAGAAGAGCTGGCCCCCTTCGGCATTTGGTGTGAATGTCAGGTCGCAGTCCGAGACACTGCGAAACAGAACCGTCCGCTGCGTATCGACCTCGATGCCGCCGTGGATGTAAGCGAAATGCTCCAGCGATACGACGGGCGAGACCCCCTCGACAATGCGGAAGTCAGGCTTCACTTTGCTGTAGTAGTCGATCATGCCCCCCACGCCGACGATGCGGCGCACCTGGCCGCGAATCACCACCGTGGAAGTGAGGGTGTAGGAACCGGGTAGAAAAACCGTGGTCGCGCCAGAATCCATCGCTCTTTGTATTGCGGCGGACGAATCCCTTTGCCCCGTCGGGTCCGCACCAAATTCATCGACGTTGGCCCAAGTTTGTGGATCATCCGCTGGAACTTCAGGCGGTTCTTTCACGGACAGTCGAAGTGAACCCGTCGCCGACGGGAACAGGCTCGTTGCCGCGTGCGAGCAATATTCGTCGATGTTCGGTCCCTCGCTGCCAGGCTTGTCCGCGCCGGTGATGCGGAACGCGGCGGCGGAATCAGGCGTGGCGACATCGCCGAGAGCGCGCCCGTAGCCGCTTGTTGTAATGTCACGCAGGTAGATTCGTCCGCCATTAAAATTCACGATGGCGGGCATTCGAGCGGCGCTGTCTCGACCTGTGAGCTTCGCGTTAACCAGACAGAACGTTCCGTAAGTTTGAATCGCGGGAACGGAGTTCTCGCTGACAAGTCCTCGCACGCTGATGGCCTGACCTTCGTTCGTGAAGCCGCACTGCGATTGCCCTCGCAGCGTGATGTGCTCGAACGTCTGACCGTTCACCGCGCGCGCCGTGCTGATGCCGCGTCGAAAGCCGACAATCTCGCAATTCCGCACGAGCAACGGGCCGTTCATGTCGCGATGGCCGAGATCGAGGCCAACCAGTCCGCTCCCCTCGCCGGCGAGGAAACGGCAATTCCGCACCGCTCCGGAATTATTCGAGTAGAACTGCAAGCCGATCGCGCCGGGATTGTTCTTTCCGACATCGAAGGTCACGTCCTGAACGTAGTTGTGAAACCAGTCCGCCGACCCAAAACCGCCGCACCACATGAGGCTTGCGGGTTGCTTCGGATCAGTGAAAGTGGCGTCCTTCAGCCGTATGATGGTTCGCCCGGCGTTTTGTCCCTGGATGAAGTTCTTGCCCCAAGCATCCTTGCCGGCCGAGTTCTTTTTCGACCAGTTGAGCGTCTTGGAGATCAGATACGTTCCATTGGGAAAGTAGAGAAGCTTGTGCTGTCCCATTACGTCGAAGAGCGCCCGCTGGATTGCCTCCGTGTCGTCCGTAACGCCGTCTCCCTTCGCGTGATAGGGAGCTTTTGTGACGTCGACGACCGCCGCAGTCGCCGGGTAGGCGACATTCGCTTTCTCATCGAACACGGCTCCGAGCACGGGTACGTCGGCCGCGAACCCGGCACTCCCTGAGAGACTGGCCATTCCGAGAACGGCCCACAGAATTCGGGAAGCCACAAACCAAGAGCACTGAAAGCGAGGCATCAGACAATCTCGTGAATAGTTGCTCGTCAATTCGCGCCAGCGACGGGCACCGGAAGGTCCGCGACTATCAACACCATGGCACCTTGCGTTAGCAGATTTCGCAAGAGCCACCGATTGAGATCAAAACGCTACTTCGTGTCGTCCTCAGGCGAAACATCGTCGTCCGATTCGGGACTGGTAGCCTTGATCACCCGGATGCCGCGGCCGTCGTCCGAAAGCCGAAGCGTGAGTGACGAGCCTTGCTTCAGGTCGGCCAACTTCGCCGGTTTTCCATCGAGCGTAATGATCGCCTCGGTGGTGATCGCGATCGATTGCCGAGTGGGCTGGCCGTCTTCGTGGTCTTCGCTACCGACGACCAGTGTTTCGCCGTTGGGTTCGACTTTGAGCAGCTCGCCAAGGATCAGTGCATTCTCTGCGGCCTCGGCTTCAATGGCGTTCACCAGTTTGCCGTCGCGGCCGAACTCCAGCGGCACCTGCATCCCCGGCTTAAGATCACTGCGGGTCGCCGGCAGTCCTCCAATGCGCAGGATTGCATCCGGAGCGAGTTCCACTTCTCTAGTGTCGCCACCGCCTTCCTCTTCATCGTCTCCCTCAACGATCACGATCTTCCCCGAAGATGCGACCGATTTGATGGAGGCTTCGCGTACCTGTCCTTGGACGTGTATCTCGTTCACGGTGCGATGGTCATTGCCAAGCCTGAGCGCGACATACTGCCCCTCCTTCAAATCCGCAAGCTGTCCTGTCTCAAACGCCGTCCAGACCTTGGCCTGCGCCGACAGGTCAAGGTTTAACAAAGTGCCGGATTCTTCCAGCGAGATGGTCACCGTGGAGGGTTTGCCGCGATGCACCGCGATGACGTGCCCACGCAAGCCCTGCTCGAACCGAGTTGGTTCGTCCCGCAACATGCCAAACGCGATGCCGCCAGCCGTAAGGAACGATAGGAACCACGCCGTGAAATACTTCAGCTTTTCCAAACCCATCATTTTCAGTATTCCTTGTGCTAGGGTAGCGGCGGTCGGAGAAGTCCCGGCAGCCAATGAGCCCGTCGCAAAAGTCCCTGCAGCTTGGGAGGTCGAAGTGGCGAGAGACGTCAGGCCAGCTGCCTGTGCCGTTCCGGGAACCAGCCACGCGGCGAGCACTGCCGCCGACAACGAGACTCCCCGACGCAGCAGTCGCGACCGCAGTTGCTCGCGACCACGCTCCAGTCGATCTTTCACCATTGCCACTGTGATTCCCAGCCGCTCGGCCACCTCGTGGCGAGTCAATCCCTGGATTTGACTGAGCAGAATCACTTCCCGAAATCGGGCCGGCAGACCCGCCAATTCCGCATCGAGAATCTCGCCCAGCTCACGGATGGCAACTTGACTGGCGGGGTTAGCGACGGGCGTCTCCACAGCGGCAGAATGCTGTCGAGCAGCCTCTTCCTCAATATCTCGTCGCCTGACTGTCAGGGTCCTTAACTTGAGCGACGTGCGCCGCGCCGTCTGATGCAGCCAGCCGGCGATGGAATCCTGCCACTCCAGCGACTTAGCCTTGCGAGCCAAGACGAGGAACGTAGCCTGAAACGCATCCTCCGTGTCGGCGGCCCGACCCAAAACGCGTTGGCAGACGCTCATGACCATCCCGGCATGCCGCTGCACCAGCGCCGTAAATGCCGCTTGGTTCCCCGAACGAAACCGCATCAACAACTCACGATCCGTAAGAATTTCGGGTGAAGTAGCTGCAGGGCCCTCGGCTCTTCGCGTTCTGGGTAACAAACCAACCATCGCCAACCTCCGAATCACCATCCACAACAAGCCCAACAACCAGCTCAGCAGTTAAATGCCAGCTCGCAGCCAGATGGCGGTAAAAATCTGTGTAAATCATAGCCACCTGCCCACTCGTCTTCAGAAAATGCGGATGCGGAAAATCCCCGGAGTTCCAGCGACTATGACGCTCCCGTTCCGGATCTGGCAATGTTCGCCACATCGACGATTCCCACTAATCAGAAGGTGAGACCGTCTCGAATCCGAGTCTCCGAGTGTCTCGCGGACCACTTGCCGCTTGCTCGGCATACATAACCAAGGGGGCGAAGCGTTTTCGCGTCGCACGCTCCACTCCTTGGTATGTGCCGGATCATGTCCGAATCTGGGGCCGATCCGCCACCTGATCCGCAGCCCGATCTAACGCCCGAGCAGCGCCGCGGCGCTGCCGGGTACGTCGTGGATTTTCACGCTTCGCTCTGAAGATCTGACCTTCCCCAAGGGGCGTGGGCGCGGGGGAGCTTCCGACGCGGCTCGCTTAGCTTCCGGCGCTCCCGGGCTTCTGTCGGAGGCTGTCGTATCGATTGTTGACGAATCTTGGCCGGCGTCGACGGTGTCCTAGGTCGCGCCATCGGTGATCCCTGCGCGCTTCCATCGCTTCCCTTCAGCGGAAGAGACTCGTTCGTCGTCGCTGTCAGCGGACAAGTGCGTTCGGCGAACCAAGTGTGCTCGGCAAAACGCAGCCCGCTGACTACCACGCGTTCTGCAGTGAGTTGGCAGGATCAATTCTCATCTCTGCGGTCGACGATGCTCCGGTGACGGGACTGCGGCGGCTAACTCCGCCTCACACGCAAACTCACGCCCGAGTCGTCGTAAGAGCTGCCAATTTACAAAGAAATTCGTACGCGAAGGTTGCGGCCCAGCCCCTCAATTAACTACTATTGCCACCATCGGCATTGCTGCCACAGACGGGGAAACTCGCTTGGCGACTGTCGGCACCAGCAGAGAAGCATGGCAATTCCATCATGTCCTACGTACATCGAAAATCGGAGTGCTTTGACGATGCCCTCTCCCCGGAGTATCGCTTGCCGCCAGCGCGCCGTTTCGCGCCTGGCCCGCCGCCGCCTGCTGCTTGAGTCGCTCGAACAGCGCCATCTGCTGGCGACGTTTACGGTCAATTCCTTCCTGGACACGGTCGACGCCGACCTGTTCGACGGCGTGGCCCAGGATTCCGAAGGACGCACGACCCTCCGCGCGGCGGTGATGCAGGCGAATTCCACAGTCGGCAACGACACGATCGTTGTACCGGCGGGGACGATCGCGCTTACCCTGGCCAATCCCGTCGGCTTCCCGATCGAAGATGGCTCGATGGCGGGCGATCTCGACGCGTACAGCGGACAGATCACGATTCAAGGTGCCGGCCAGGGGGAAACGATCCTCGACGCCAGTGCACTGGGCGATCGCGTCTTTGAAACGCACGGCACCGCCGGCTTCAGCTTGTTCGATTTGACGATCACCGGGGGGACGGCACTGCAGTCCTCCCCGCTGGGCGGGACGATGATCAATCGGGGCCGCAGCACGCTGACAAATGTCGAGATTCTCGACAGCTATGCCTTCGGTGTCGGGGGCGCGATTCTCAATCAGACCGTAACGGGGCTGCCTGTCGCGACGCTGACCATTTCTAACTCGACCTTCGTCGGCAACGTGTCGGACCAGGGGGGCGGGGCGATCACCAATTTCAGCGGCAGCCTCTCAATCTTCAACTCGACTTTCCGCGACAATGTCGGGTTGCTCGACGGCGGCGCGATTGTCACGCAATTCGGCAGCTTCAGCGTGCAGGGGAGCATTTTCGAAAATAACGCCGTCGATGCGACGAATTCGGGAGGGGGCGCGATCAGTTCGCGAACGTTCAACGCGCTCGTCGAGGCCAACACATTCCAAGGGAACGAAGCCTACACGGGAGGTGCGATCCAGGCCTTCGACAGGATGCTCATTCGCCGCAATACGTTTGTGGAAAATCAGTCCGTCACCCATGGCGGCGCTCTGTTGCTGCCGTCCGCCGCTGTCAATCTGGCCCACGACGTCTCGAACAACACGTTCTCGGGCAACCTTGCCGGTCAAAGCGGCGGGGCCATCCGGACACAGGCGTGGTCGACGTTCCTGAACAACACGGTGACCGCCAATGTGGCTAGTGGCGGTGTCGGTGGTGTGGACAACGAATTCGGCCACTCCAGCACGCGCTTTCAGAACAACCTGATCGCGGGAAATTTCGCTGAGTTTCCCACGGCCCTGGTAACGTCGGATGCCGCGGGAACCCTGACGAGTCTAGGGGGCAATCTGATCGGCGACGCCACGGGCGTCGGAGGTCTGGGCGGGATCGGCGATCAGGCCGGCACGAGCGCGGCGCCGATCAATCCGCTGCTTGGGCCTTTGGCCGACAATGGCGGCCCCACGCGGACGCATGCCCTGCTCGCCGGCAGCCCTGCGATCGATCGCGGACGCAACACCACGGCATTGACCATCGATCAGCGCGGTCAGCCGCGGCCGTTCAATGGCGTTTTCGACATCGGAGCGTTCGAGAGCCAAGGCGAAAACAACGCTCCCGTGGCAGCCAGCCAAACGATTACGCTTGTTGAAGACACGTTCAAGAGCGGCACATTGACCGCGACCGACGCCGACGGCGATCCGCTCGTCTACACGATCGTCGGTCAGCCGTCGCATGGCGCCCTGGTCCAGTTCAACACGGCGACCGGAGCGTTCGTGTATCGCCCGGCCTTCGACTATAGCGGCCCCGATTCGTTCACGTTCCGGGCCAGCGACGGCAGCGCGAATTCCAATCTAGCCACGGTGACGATTGAGGTATCGCCGGTGAACGATGCGCCCCGGCCGATCCCGATTGTGGCGGATGTCACCACCAATGAAGACACGCCGATCGGCGGGCAATTGGCGGCTTTCGATCCCGAGGGGCATGCGTTTACGTTTTCGACCCCGCCCCAGTTCGCTCCGCAGCACGGGACCGTCTCCTTATTGGCCAACGGGGCCTGGATGTACACCCCCGCCGCGGGCTACTACGGCACCGACATTTTTGGCTACTACGTAACGGACGAACTGGGAGCCGCGGAAGTTGGCGCTGTCGAGATCACGATCATTCCCGTGAACGACGGGCCGCAGGCCGCGGATGACGCCTATGCGATCCTCGAAGACGAAACGCTGGTCGTTGGCGCACTTCCCGTCTCGCGGCTGCAGATGGTCAGCCAACCGGGCGATTACATTGGCCAAGGATTGACCTGGGAGTTCGATACCAGCTCGGCCGTGTTC
>JALORD010000565.1 GCA_025459145.1 Pirellulaceae bacterium
ATGTCCAGCGGACTCGCCACCGGACCGGCCATGGGCAAAATCACAGTAAAGGTGCTTCCCTTCCCGCGTCCGCCGCTGGCGGCTGCGACCGAGCCGCCGTGCATCTCGACGAGCCCCTTGACCAGCGCCAGGCCGATTCCCAGCCCTCCGTGTTCGCTTTCGAGTGAACGTTCGACCTGGCTGAACATGTCGAAAATCGTCGGCAGAGCATGGGCCGGAATTCCAATTCCGGTATCGCTGACTTTGACGACGACCTGCTCGCCTTCGAGAGCGGCCGACACCACAATACAGCCCCCCCGCGGTGTATAGCGGGCGCTGTTGGCGAGCAAGTTGGCAAAGACCTGGGCCAGCCGCGTCAGATCGCCATCGAGCAAGATCGGCTCATCCGGAAGCGACACGATCAATTCGTGCTGACCCTCGGCGACGAGCGGCTGCACCGTCTCGATCGCGTGCTGAATCGCCTCCGACAGCCGCAAACGGCGCCGCGCCAGCCGCAACTTGTTCCGATTCACGCGTGCGATATCGAGCAGGTCGTCGATGAGCCGGACGAGATGCGTGAGTTGGCGCTGCATCATGTCGCGGGTCGCGACATGGTCGTCCGCCGCGGACGCGTGCCGGCGGAGGAGTTCGAGCCCCGCGCGGAGCGGCGCCAGCGGGTTTCGCAGTTCGTGCGCCAGGAGCGCTAGAAAGTCGTCTTTTCGCCGATCGGACTCGCGCAAGGATTCCTCGGCCTGCTTTTGCGACGAGACGTCAACCGTGACGCCATCAAACCGCACCACCTTTCGGTGGGAATCTCGCACGGCTCCCCCGAGCGCACGAATCCATTTGAACGCGCCGCTTGCGGGATCGACCGTCCGGTAGACGATGTCGAATTGCGAATTGCCGTTGATGCTCGCGTCGATCGCGAGGCGGGTGGGCTCGCGATCGTCGGGATGCATGCGTTCGTAAAAGGTCTCGATCGTGACGGATGATCCCGGCGGCAGCCAGAAGTGCTCCCGGACCTTGTCGTCCCAGCTCAACTCGGCAAAGGGCAGGTCGCAGTGCCAGAAACCGATGCCCGACAGCTGAACGGCGATTTCCAAACGGCTCAGGCTCTCCGCCAGCTTACGTTCGGATTCGACCCGGTGAGTGATGTCGCGGGCCACCTTCGCCGCGCCGATGATGGTTCCGTCGGCCCCGCGCAGCGGGGAAATGGTGAGCGAAATGTGCAGTCGGCGGCCATCCTTGGTGACACGCACCGTCTCGTAATGTTCAATTCGTTCGCCGCGGACGAGCCGCGACAGGATTTCGTCTTCCTCGGGGAGCCGCTCGGGCGGGATGATGCATGTGATCGAGCGGCCGATCGCCTCGCTGGCCGAATAGCCGAACAGCCGTTCGGCGGCCGGATTCCAAGTGCGAATGATGCCGTCCAGCCCCTTGCTGATGATCGCATCTTCGGTCGATTCGACGATCGCCGCCAGGCGGGCGCGGGTCTCTTCGATCTGCCGCCGCTGACTGACATCGTGAAACACGAGCACCGCCCCGAGCGGCGGCCCTCCCTCGAGTCGAATGGGGGCCGCGCTGTCTTCGATCGGATGCTCGGTTCCGTCGCGGGCGATCAGCAGCGTGTGGTTGACGAGCCTGACGGTTCTACCTTCCCGCAATGCCTCCAGTGTGGGGTTTATCGCTACCTGACGGTGCTGTTCGTCAATGATCACAAAAACGTCGGTGATCGGGCGGCCGATCGCCTCGTCGGCGGGCCAGCCGGTCAACGCTTCGGCCACGCCATTGAGAAACGTGATCCGACCGTCGCTGTCGGTGCAGATCACGGCATCGCCGATGCTGGAGAGCGTCACCCGCAGCCATTCGGATTGCCGCAGCGCTTCCTGCTCGCTCTGCTGCGAGGCCTGCAAGCGATTCTGCGTCTCGCCGAGCTCCTGGGAAGCCGAAGGTGCGGGCGTGAGATTCCTGTTCACTCCGATCCTCGTTGCAACATGTCCTCCGCAACTCGACTCTGAATCGCGCGGCGAGTTGCGAATCTACGTGCCCTTAGCCGTAGGGCGAGGCCATTGACCAGGGCCTATTCTGACACAATTCGAGCATTCTGGCTCCCCGCGGGTGCGATTGGCACACGGCAGGACAGCTCCGCGGAATCGCGAATGGTCGCGTCCGCTCGGGCGGAACGTTATCATCGGTCTGGCTCGGCCCCCCGCGCAGCTCCCGCCTGTTTTCCTGCCCACTTGCCTATACGCCTGCCATGCTGAACCCAAACTCGCGGCGACTCCTGATCGTGCCACTCCTGCTGGCGTTGCTCGTCCCAACAATCGAGCCGTTGGCAGCTTCCGAGCCCGCCTGGAAGGAAGCCGCGGTGCCTGACGACTGGAAGCGGGCACCGGCTGGCGAAAAAGGGCTGCTCTGGTACCGGACGAAAGTCGCGCTTCCCGCGGCGTGGCGCGGGCGGGACATCGTGCTCGTGATCGAGTCGGTGGACGATGCCCGCGAGATCTACTTCGCCGGCGAAAAGCTCGGCAGCCTTGGCGCCTTTCCTCCGGCGTATCGCAGCGGCCTGGGAGAAACCAAACGCCTCGCGATTCCTGCCGACAAACTCCCCTTCGGCGGCGAAGCGGTGCTCGCTGTGCGTGTCGCCACGATCGAGTCGCGGAGCGGGTTTAACGTGGCCGCGCCCGTGCTGCTCGCCGGCGAAGACGCGATACGCCTGGCGGGCCAGTGGGAAGCGTCACCTGGCGACGACTTGGCCTGGAAGGACAGCCAGCCCGCAGCGATCAAGACGCCGGCCTTCACCAAGGTAGAACCCGCGGCCGAGGTCGAGCGGAGCCTGAAAAAACTCGCCGCCGACGACGGCCCCTTGTCGCCGGCCGAGTCACTCGCGCGGATGAAAACTCCCGCCGACCTGCAGGTGGAGCTTGTCCTGGCCGAGCCGCATATCGGACAGCCGCTGTCGATGAAGTGGGACCACCGCGGCCGGCTGTGGGTAATGAACTACCTGCAGTACCCGAGTCCCGCCGGGCTGACGATGGTCAGCCGGGACAAGTTCCTGCGAAGCGTCTACGACCGCGTGCCGCCGGCCCCGCCGAATCATTTTCCCGGAGCTGACAAGATCACGATTCACGAAGACACCGACGGCGACGGCCAACTCGACAAGCACACGACGTTTCTCGAAGGGCTGAGCCTGGCGTCGAGCTTCGAGTTCGGCCGCGGCGGGCTGTGGGTGCTCAATCCGCCATATCTACTGTTCTATCCCGATGCCGACGGCGACGACGTGCCCGACGGCGCTCCGACGGTACACCTCGAAG
>JALORD010000566.1 GCA_025459145.1 Pirellulaceae bacterium
CACCACGAAGCGGGCGGAATGGTCTTTCCCAAGATGCAGATCGACGAAATCAAAAAGCAGGAAGGACGCGACCTCGCGCGGTTCGATCTCGATCACGACCTGCCGCAGCACTTTCTGCCGGAGTTTCCCGCGCCGATCTACCTGACCACGCGGCCGGACCTGGGAGATGTCACCAAGGGGAAACTCGTCACGCTGGCCAACTTCCGCGAGATTTTTGGCGACGATGGCGAGTCGATTCTGAACAGCAAACAGCTCGAAGGCCTGCGCCTGTTGCTCACTCCTTTCCCGCAGCAACAGTTCAACGCCACGCACGACCGCCGCAGCCTGGCGCCCAGCATGGGCGTCTCGTGCTTCGACTGCCATGCCAACGGACATACCAACGCCGCGACGCACACCGTCGGCGACATCCGGCCGAACGAACATCGCCACCGCATCGATACGCCGACCTTGCGGGGCGTCAACGTCCAGCGGCTCTTTGGTTCGCAGCGGGCGCTCAAGACGATCGAGGACTTCACCCAGTTCGAGCAGCGGGCCGCGTATTTCGATGGCGATATCGTCACCGCCGCGAAGAAGGGGGTGAACCCGCTGGAGCGCGGCAGCCAGGTACATTTCATGGCGGAGTTTCAAGCGCTGCTCGATTTCCCCCCCGCGCCCAAGCTTAATGTTTTTGGCAAGCTCGATCCGGCCCAGGCCAGCGAAAGCGAACTCCGCGGCCAGGAACTGTTCTTCGGCAAGGCCCAGTGCGGCACCTGCCACCCGGCTCCTTACTACACCGACAACCTGATGCACAACCTGAAGGTTGAACGGTTCTTCAAGGAACAGATGATTAACGGGCGAAAGGCCTCGGCCGATGGCCCGATCAAGACGTTCCCGCTCCGCGGCATCAAGGACTCGCCGCCGTACCTGCACGACGACCGGCTGCTGACGCTCGACGACACCGTCGAGTTCTTCAACCTGGTCCTGGAGACCAAGCTGACCGCCGCTGAGAAGCAGGACCTGGTCGCATTTTTGCGATGCCTGTAGCGGGTGAAGTAAGCCTCACGCGTGGCTGCGGTTCACGATTGTGATCCACGGCCACGCGGGCTTGGCACTCACAAAGGTGTTTGACTCCGCCTAGTCCCGCAGGGCATATCGCGCGATGCAGTACAGCGTACTGACGAGGTCTTTGAGGCCGATTTTTTTGCCTTCGGCGTAGCTGCGGGCGTTGTACGAAATCGGGACTTCGACGACGCGGAACTTGCGGCGGGCGATCTTGGCGGTCACTTCCGGCTCGAAGCCGAAACGGTTCTGCTCGATGGCGAAGCTTTCGAGGACGCCGCGGCGGAACGCCTTGTAGCAGGTCTCCATGTCGGTGAGCCGCTGGCCGGTGGTGACGTTCGACGCCCAAGTGAGCAGTGCGTTCCCCAAGCGGTGCACGAGCGATTTATCCTGCGGCACCTCGCCCAGAAAGCGCGAGCCGTAAACGACGTCGGCCCGCCCTTCGGCGAGCGGACGCACAAGCGACACGATATCGCGGGGGTTGTACTCGAGATCGGCATCCTGCACGACAACCACATCGCCGCGGGCCCGGGCAAAGCCAGTTCGCAGTGCGGCGCCTTTCCCCTCGTTCCGCGGCTTACAGACGAGGACGAGGCCCTGCGCGCCCTGCAATTGTTCGAGGACGCCCCGCGTGCCGTCGGTACTGGCGTCGTCGACGACGATGATTTCCTTGGGGAGCGGAATCGCCGCCACGCGGGCCAGGACATTGCGGATCGTGCGGGCTTCGTTGTAGACCGGAATCACGATCGAGAGCCGCCAGCCCGGGGGTACCAGGTAGTCGACGGCCGGCTCGGCCGACTCATCCGCGGTCAACTCCGTCGACAGGCGCTCCAGTGAATCGAGATTTTCCAGCATCCGAGCAGCCGTCTCTCCTGCGAGGTCGGGCACGGCAGCCGCTTCCGCCGTCGAGATGAAGTGATTGGCGGCCACGCGATCGGTGACCGCGGCCCGCTGGAGCGAAGTCGAGCGTCCACTCGGCCCTCCGGGCTCAGCCAGCAGCGACTCGATCTCGCTAAAAGTTTCGGTAGGAGTAGGAGTGGTGCAGTTCATCGCGGGGGCAGGTCAAGGGGTTTCACTCGCCGGCGGAGATTTTGCCGCACGAGCCGCAAGGTCTTCGGGCCGGAGGGGCCGGTAATCGGGCAAAGCGGGCCAGGCGACGTAGCCGCGGGGAGCAAAATTGCCGACCACGCGATGCTTGGGATCCAGGTAATAAGCACTTTGCGGATCGTCGTACTTGGATTTACGTCCCCAGAGCTGGGCCAGTTCGTCCTGATAGAGGAGCGTCCAGGTATCGGCGTTCTCCTCCATGACGCGGACGCTCGGCTTTTGTTTGCGCGAAATGAGCACCAGGTCGGGCCGGCCGGCGTGCAGCGAGCGGGCCGGGTCGAGCGGGCCGCTCGCCGGATCGCGATATCGCAGGCTCGGATCGTCCCGCCCGAGCAGGAAATCGAAGTGCATATCGAGCATTTCCTGCGAGTAGCTGGTGCGGCAGCGGCCGTCGATCTGTACGAGGATCCCGGGCCCTCCGGGCTGTTTCGGTCCAAAGGCGGCCAGGGCGTACTGGGCCCAGTTGAATGTGCAGACCATCCGGCCGGTCAGGCCTTGCTGGCCGATGTAGTAAAACGCGTCGGCCGGGTACTGGCTCCGTTCGACCTTCAGTCCGCCGAGGCGGTATACCAGTTGTCCCCCTCCGACGCCAATCGCAAACATCAGCACTACGGCCAAAATCTGCTGCATTCGCAGGGGCAACGAGGCGGTGAACGACTGGTCCTCGGGGGGGGCCCAGCCGAAAAGTCGTTCTTCGTCGGTTTGGAAGCGCTGGCCGATGCCGAAGCGTTCCAAGACCGACTGCACATGGATCGGCATCCACCAGCCGAAGGCGATTGCGACGAACGCGATATGCCGCTGGTGGAGTAGGGCCTGCCACACGATGAGCCCGAGGATCACCTGCTGCGTGAAATCGACCGACTTGCGGCTCAGTGTCAGACAGGCAACCCAGGCCACCAAGACGAGCAGAAACGGCAGCGTCTGCAACTCAAGAAAATTCGGCGACCGCCACTCGACAATCTCGGGCCGCGGGACGATCAGATCGTCGACGAGCCAGAGCTGGAAGCGAAAGCCGTAGGGATTGAGCAGCGTCGCGAGAATGGCGGCCCCCGCCATCAGGGCGAACCGCTTGGCCAGTCCGTCGGCCTCGCGGCCGCGGTGCGAATAGGCTTCGCAGGTTCGCAGCCCCAGATACGCCAGGTAGATG
>JALORD010000567.1 GCA_025459145.1 Pirellulaceae bacterium
GGGGTCGACTACATGACGATCCACTGCGGCGTCATGCTCGAGCACTTGCACCTGACCACCGGCCGCGTAACAGGAATCGTCAGCCGGGGCGGTTCGCTCATCGCCAAGTGGATGATGACCCACCGCAAGCCGAACCCGCTGTACACACACTTCGACGACCTGTGCGACATCATGCGGGAGTACGACGTCACCTGGTCGCTGGGGGACGGCCTGCGGCCCGGCTCGATCGCCGACGCCAGCGACGCGGCCCAGTTTGCCGAGCTCGACGTGCTGGGCGAACTGACGGAGAGGGGCTGGAAGAACGGCACGCAGGTGATGGTCGAAGGTCCCGGGCACATCCCGATGGACCAGATCGAGATGAACATCAAGCGGCAGATTGAGGTTTGCAAGGGTGCGCCGTTTTACGTCCTCGGTCCCTTGGTGACCGACGTCGCTCCGGGCTACGACCACATCACCAGCGGCATCGGCGCGGCCCTGGCCGGTTGGCACGGCGCGGCAATGCTGTGCTATGTCACGCCGAAGGAGCACCTCGGCCTGCCGAACCGGGAGGATGTGAAGCAGGGAGTGATCGCCTACAAGATCGCGGCCCACGCCGCCGACGTCGCCCGCAAGCGGAAGGGAGCCCAGGACCGCGACGACGCCCTCAGCCGGGCCCGGTTCGGCTTCGATTGGAACGAGCAGTTCCGCCTGTCGCTCGATCCCGAAACGGCCCGCGCTTACCACGACGAAACGCTGCCGCAGGACACCTTCAAGAGCGCTCATTTCTGTAGCATGTGCGGCCCCAAGTACTGCTCGATGAAGATCACCGAGGACATCCGCAAAATGGCGGATGAGAACCAACTCGTGGCGATTGAGCCGGCGAAGGTATAGCGCCAACCGAGAATCATTGAGCTGGCCCTGTCGGCCACTGACTGGTTCCCCCTCGAGATGCCCCAATGCCCCGCGTCGTTTACGATCCGACGTACAACATTGGCGGGTATGGCCTCGAAAAGTTGCATCCGTTTGACGGCCGGAAGTATGGCAAAGCCTGGGATGCAGTCTGCACCTTGCTGCCCGCCGCGAAGGAATGGCTGGTAAAGCCAACCGGCGAAGTCGCTGTCGACAACCTGCGGCTCGTGCATTCGGACGGCTACCTCGAGCAACTAGCCTCGGCGGCTTACCTCGCAAAGGTATTCGAAACCCCCGCGGCCGCCTGGATTCCGGTGGCGGTGCTCGATGCGATCGTCCTGCGGCCGATGCGGTTTGCCACGCAGGGAACCATCCAATCGTTCGCGCTCGCATGCGAGCATGGTTTGGCGATCAACCTCGGCGGCGGATTTCACCATGCCAAGCCGACCGGCGGCGAAGGATTCAACGTCTACAACGACGTGGCGATCGGCATCGCCTTCCTTCGCCAAACGGGCCAGATCTCGTCCGATGATGTCGTGCTCTATGTCGACTGCGATGCGCATCAAGGAAACGGCGTGGCGACCTGCTTTCTGGACGATCGCACGGTGAAGATATTCGACGTGTTCAATGCCGATATCTATCCGCGGCACGACAGCGCGGCACGGGCGCGGGTCGATCGGCCTGTGCCGCTTCCCTCGGGGACCGACGGAGAGACTTACCTGCTCGAACTCCAGCGCGCACTGCCCACCTGGCTCGACGAAATCACCACCCGCGGGCGTCCCGCCCTGGCGATTTACAATGCGGGGACCGATGTGGTGTCCGATGATCCACTGGGCGCACTCGCTCTCTCTCCAGAGCACGTCCTCGAGCGGGATGTCTTTGTGGTCGAGTCCCTCGCTCGCCGCGGCATTCCGACGGCGATGGTCCTGGGCGGCGGCTATACGCCAGACAGCTTTCGACTGGTCGCCGATTCGGTGGCGACGATCCTGGGCCGCGCTTCGGCGGATAAGAGCCAGAAATGCCCGCCCGATTCGCCGTTGACGCCCAGGCCAACATCCGCGTAGCGTGAGGGGCTATGGAAGACGCTCCAGCCTCGAAGGCCGCCCAGCATCCCAATCCCTACGAATCGCCGCAGCTGGCGGCGACGCTCCTCACCGACGCGGATGATGCCTTCGCCGCTCAGCCACGGCTGTATCGCGATGCCTCGTTCTGGGGGCTCACGGCCACGCAGTTCCTCGGGGCGTTCAATGACAATGTCTTCAAGCAACTAATGCTGCTCCTGGCGATTCCTGTCGGCGTGGCGGCCTCCCAGGCCGAAGATCAGCAGTGGTACGCGATGATGGCGTTCTCGCTGCCGTTTGTCCTGTTCTCGGGATTTGCCGGCTATCTTTCGGACCGCTACAGCAAGCGGACGGTGATTGTCCTGTCGAAGGTGGCCGAGATTGTTGTCATGCTGCTCGGCCTGATTGGATTTCTGACGTTCGGGTTGACCGGCTATGCAGGACTGCTCGTCGTCCTGTTTTGCATGGGGGCCCAAAGTGCGTTCTTCGGCCCGGGAAAATACGGAATTCTGCCGGAGCTGTTCCGCGCCGGCGACCTGCCGCGGGCCAATGGCCTGATCCTGATGACGACGTTCCTGGCGATCATTCTGGGGACCGCCTCAGCCGGCGGGTTGAAAGTGTTGCTGGCCAATGGCGATGCTGGCGCTGGCAACGACGCCTCGCGATTGTGGCTCGGTTCGCTGGTGTGCATCGGAATTGCCGTTTTGGGCACAGTAACTTCGCTGCCGATCCGCCGTACGCCGCGAGCCGAACCGGATCTGGCATTTCAGCCGTCGTCGCTCTGGGTCCCGCCCGATACCCGCGAGGTCCTGGCGCAGGACCGGCCGCTGGTGATGGCTCTTCTCGTGTCGAGCCTGTTCTGGCTAATCGGCGGCGTCTCGATGTCGGCGGTCAATTCGCTCGGCAAGGTGCAACTTGCCCTCGACGACGGTCTAACGAGCCTGCTCACCGCGGTGATCGGACTGGGAATCGCGGCGGGGGCCGTGCTGGCGGGAAAGCTCTGCCACAAGCGGGCCGACTTCCGGGTGACGCGCATTGGCGCCTTCGGCATCATCGTCTGCATGGGGCTGCTGGCGGCTTATCGACCGGGGGGAGACCACTTGCTCGGCTTCGGTGGCAGCATGGTGGTCCTGGTGCTGCTGGGCGTCTCGGCCGGCATGTTTGCGATTCCCGTCCAGGTCTTTATCCAGGTCCGCCCGCCGCCGAAGCAGAAAGGGCGGATGATCGCCGTCATGAATCTGGCGAACTTTTTCGCGATCTTTCTGGCCGGGCCGATCTACAAACTGTTCGACGAAGCGGTCACCTGGGCCAGCCTGCCGCGGAGCATGATCTTCGCTCTCGC
>JALORD010000138.1 GCA_025459145.1 Pirellulaceae bacterium
CGAGGTGATCGAGTGGGCCGATTCGCAAATTGGGGCGCTCGAATCGCTGCCCGACCCACTCCTGCAACTGGCGGTTACATTGCCAGGCGACACGGCCGCGATGTTGTCGAACCTGCTTGCGCTCAGCGCGGAGGCGGAGTTTTGGCCCGCCTTTCGGGCGGCGCTCGCACACCTGCATGCCCATGTGATTGCCCATCCGCATGAGGCCGCGCAGATTGCCCACCACATCTACCTCTCGGTCGCAACGCTCTCCGACGTCCCCGACGAGTTCTCGTTCGTAAATCACTTCGACGACGCCTTCACCCTGGCCCGCAACGGGATACACAGCGACGAGGACACCGTTCGGAGAGAGTTCATCGAGTTCTTGCGAAGGTTCGTAGCGGCGGGTTAGCCCGTGCTCCCGTGCGGGCCGCGCAGGCCGCAAAATCAGCGTAGAGCGTCCTTGCGCGAGCCGATCCGATCGCCGGCCGCTGACAGCCAGGCTCATTTCGCACGCGCCTGATTACACTGAAGGTTCGCCATCGCGCTGACTAGCGGCCCGGCAGAACGGACGCTCAGCCAGCGCGAACTTTTCGAACCGATTCAGGCCTCTACTCGCGATGCAACTCGCCATTCTGCTCGCTGTCGTTTGTGCGCTGGCTCACGGCGAATCGGCCGCGGGGCCGGTCGGCGGTGTACCGTGGCGGACGGCCCTGGTGCTGATGGGGACGATCGTTGCGCCGCTCGCCGCAGCCATCGGTTCCCGGCGGCTCGTGCGCGGATTGGCCGAAGCCGATAGCGTCTCGGCCGCCGATTGCGAGCGGACCTGGACCCGTATCGAAGGGGTGACGCTCGCCCTCTGGCTGGCGGTCGTCGCCGCGACCATGTATCTCCTGGCGTGGCCCCGCGTCGTCCGGAGCGATTTTGGGCTCGGCGGCTGGCCGCTCGTCGATGAACTGGTGATTCTGCTGCCGGTCGTCGTGCCGCTCCTTCTCTTGTGGACGGTGATGGCCCAGCTGCAGTGGTCGTTTCAGGCGTCGCAGGCACATGCGCTAGGGGACGAGGCACCCCGCTATCAGCCGTGGCGATTTGTCGGCCAGTGTGCCCGGCAACATCTGGGGCTGATTCTGCTGCCGGCACTCGCCGTGATCGGGGCCCACGAACTGGTCGTCAAATTCTGGCCCGCGGCCAGCGACGGCCGCACGGCGCTCTGGCTCTTTGGTCCGCTGCTCCTGGCGATGCTCGTCGGCCTGCCGCTCTTGCTCAAGAGAATCTGGCGAACGAGCCCGCTGCCGGCGGGAGAACTGCGCGAGACGCTGATTGGAATCTGCGGCGAGCAGCGTGTCGGCGTACGGGACATTCTGGTCTGGCACACCGGCGGGCAGATGGCCAATGCGGCCGTGGCGGGTATCGTCCGCGGCTGTCGCTATGTGTTCCTCACCGATGGACTGCTCACGCGTCTTTCCAGCGACGAAGTCGAGGCGGTCCTGCGGCACGAAGTGGGACATCTCACCGGCCGGCACATGCTCCTGCGGATGCTCATGCTCACGCTGCCGCTGGCCGTGTGGATGGCGGCGACTTCGGTGGTGCCGGGGCTGGGCGAGCGGCTGGAAACAGGCCTCGCGGGGCTCGGCATTCCCGAGGCGATTCAGACGTCGCTCGTCTTGCCGGCAGTGCTCGCCGCGTACGCGATTCTGGTCGTCGGCCGGTATAGCAAGTGGCTCGAACACGAGGCCGATCTGGCCGCGGCGACAAACGCCGACGGCTCGATCGACCGCAGCGCCGCCGAGTCACTCGCCCGGGCCCTGGTGAAAATCGTCGGCCGCGGCCCCTCGAGCCGTCTCCGCGAATGGCTCCACCCGCCGATCACCGAGCGGCTGGCGGTCCTGGCCCTGGCGGTCGCCGACCCGAATGCCGCAATCCGCTTCCGCAGCCGCCTCAGCCGCGTCGCTTGGGCGATGGGGACAATTTATGCCGGGGCGGCGATCGCGCTGCTCGTGGCCGGCGGATAGGGTCCCGCCGTATAGGTGAAGGGAAAGAGCTGCTGATGATCGGCTGATTCTTTGGCACGCAACGGCTCGTTCGCAGATCCGTTCTCTGCCTGAATCTGCGCGCGTCTGCGTAAATCGGCGGCCGAATTCCCTGGCCTGGAATGGCGGGCTTCGCATACGAGTCAGCCTGTGACGCTCCGCAGCCGCTAGCGGCAAACTCGCTATAACCGGCGCGGCTTCGCCAAATTGCGTGGTTGCCTGCGATTTCCGCTCAATCGCCGCTGGAGGAGCGTCCGAAGATAGCGGAACGTTGTTCCCCTCCAGGTACGCGAGGGAATCCCAACCGCACGGACTGCCTCCTCCGACCGATTGCAGGTACTCCTGATGACAGCCGCTGCCGCTACGCTCGCCGAGCGTGTGGAAGGAGCCATGTTCGCCAATCCGTACTTCAGCACGCGCCACTTGCGGTTCGAAACCGAGGGGAGCCGTGTGATCCTGTCGGGATCGGTTACCTCATACTTCCAAAAGCAAATGGCGCAGGAGATCGTCCGCCGCATCGACGGCGTCGACGCGATCGACAACCTGCTGGAAGTGAACTGGACCAGCCCGACGATCGCCATGCCGCGGCCGCTGGCAATCGACGAGTGCGCTGTGTCGGCTTAAGGCGCGTCGGCGTAAACGCGACAGTGTTGTCGTAGCGCGGGCGCTGCACACCCTGACCCCAGCCCTCTCCCAGAGGGAGAGGGAGATGAAGTGGCGGGTGCTTATCATCACCTGCGCCACAACGTGTCGCTGCATTGTCGCGCTACCACCGGCGCAATCGGCCTACCGCGGCTGCGGCGGGCGATGTCCCATCACCGCGTCAGTCCGGTTGCGATAGGCCGGGAAGCGGCCATCGAGCCGGCAGGCGCGGAGCACGTCTTCATTGGCCCGCGACACGCCGCACAGGCGCATCATTCCCTCGTGCGACGCGACCCGCTTGTGCAAGAGCACCAGCTGTCCGACGAGCCAGCTGCGGAGGAACGTCACGTCGTCGAGCTCCAGCACGACGCGATGACAGAACTCCTGTTCCAGCCGCTCCCAGATCATCTCGGCCAGGGGAATCTCGCCCGTGTCTCCTTGCCGCGGCGGACGCAGACGAACGAACAACCAATCGGGCCCACGGTCGATATCCAGCGACCAATCGGGCGTAACGGCGAGCAACATTGCTCACGCCTCCTTGAGAGTGGACCCAGAAGGGGTCCAGGAGAGGTACCCTACCACCGGAAGTTGATTGTAAAGCGGCTCTGGATTTTCACAAGCGAAAACGAACGCGGGATTTAATCTGGCTCGCTAGCAGCAGGTCCCCAGCGCGCACTGCGACATGCCAGCGCGCACCGCCGCACACCGTGCCCCTTGTGAGCCTGCCGGGGGAGCGGGATACTGGCCCCTGGTAGCCAGCCATTCACGCTTGCCGCTTCAAAACGCCTGTCATAAGAAAAACAAGGAGTCTGTCCATGTCGCGATCCGGTGCTGTCACGTTCAAGGGAACCCCGATGACCCTCGCCGGCAGTGAAGTCAAACCGGGCCAGCCTGCCCCGGACTTTACGATTCACTTTTTCGAAGGGGGTCTGAAAACGATCACTCCCGCCGACCTGAAGGGCAAGCCGACGTTTCTGAGCGTGGTGCCGTCGCTCGACACGGGCGTCTGCAAGACCCAGACGAAGAAGTTCAACGACGAACTGGCCGCTCTGAAGGACAAAGTGAACGCGGTCACGATCAGCCTCGACCTCCCGTTCGCCATGAACCGCTTTTGCGGAGCCGAGGGAATCACCAACATGCGCGTCGGCAGCGATTACATGAATCGCTCGTTCGGCCAGAACTGGGGCATGCTGATCGAAGAGCTGAAGCTGCTGGCCCGCGGGGCGTTCGTCCTCGACAAGGACGGCAAGGTGGTCTACGCCGAGACGGTGGGAGAAGTGACGAACGAGCCCAACTATGACGCCGCCCTCGCGGCGCTCAAGGGGCAGCTCTAAGGGCCGCTCCGCCTCGTTCCACTCCGCGGCGCAATTTGCCGCCGCGGGGTTTCAGGCCACTGTGCTGCAGGCTGCTGTGTTTCAGGCTGCTTTGCGGCAGTAGTGGACGGCTTCGTCTTTGCGGATGCCAAAGCGGATCCGCTTCCATTCGCCCATCGCGGCCGGGTAGTTGTCGGCAAGCACGTCAAACCCCGCCTCGCGCAATCGATCGGCGTAATCGGGGCCGTAGCGGCGGACGTGATCGTGCTGACCGAACAGCCGCGTCCGTTCTTCGGGACTGGTGACCGTCGGATCCTCGAACGTCACCGGCACCGTCACCGGCACTTGCAGAATCGCCCAGCCACCCGGCTTGAGCACGCGAAAGAACTCTCGCATCGCCTGGCGGTCTGCCGGCACGTGCTCGAGCACGTGGCTGCAATAGATCACGTCGAACGATCCTTCGGGGTATTGGATATCCGTGATATCCATCTTGACCATCGCCCGCGGTGACATCAAATCGGCGGAGAGATAGTCGATATTCGGCACCTTTTGCAGCCACTGCGACATCTCAATTTCCGGGGCGACGTGCAACAGTCTTTTCGGCCGTCCATCGAGCAGATTCGTCTTGTTCGCGAAGTAGAGACGAATCAGCCGGTGCCGCTCGAGCGAACGGCAGATCGGGCACCGCGCCTGCGGCCGTTGGACTTGCCCATGGGGCAGGAATGTCGCCACGTAGCTTTGGCAGCAGGGGCAAAAGCGCGACAGTCCAAAGTTGGACAACTTCGCCCGGAAGCGATCGGTCCGCTGCTTGTGGTTAGGACCTAGGAGCGTCCGCCGCACTTTTTTCAGGATTCCCACGTGCAGGTACCTTCAGAGGAATAGTCTGCCAAGAACGATTTGGCTTCATAACAGGAATTATCGAATCCTGCAGGGCCAAACTTGCTGAGAATCTCCGTCGGCACCGCAAGCCCATTCGCACCGCGCGAAGCTGCACAATCGAGGAAAGCGGCGGAGACAGTTTGTGGACGAAGCAGCCGCTCGCACGCCGTCCGCCAGCACTCATCTGCAGCACGACGCACCTAGCTAGCACTGTGATATGCCGCCTCTTTGCTGGCCGAGATGGCCGACTAGTACCGCGGCGGGCCGTACCGCGGGTGCTTGTACTGCTGCCCTCCCCGCGAGGCTTTGGCGATCGCCATCACGATGCCGATGACCCCCGCCAGCATCACGACGGCAACCACTACGGCGGCGACGGCAGCGATGGCCGCGCCGCCCAGCCGGTCGGCAAGTTGGCCGGCCCGCTCGCCGTCGTTGAATTCGTTGTAGCTCCAGCGAGTGCCGCAGTGCGGGCACTTGTTCATGTAAGTGTCGACGCCCCGGACTTCCCGATTGCAGCCGGAACAGATGCCGACGCGCTCGGCGCCGATATCGAGCGGACTCGAGGAAGTGCCATACTGCGGGACGGTAGGCATCGTCGGCACGCCGCGCGGGTCGTAGGTCGGCGGCCCCGGCATCGACGGCATGATCTCGACGCTTCCCGGATCGTAGCTGCTTCCCGAGTTCATCTCCGGTCCGTAGTTGATCGGCGGCGGCGGCCCGGCGCCGTAGTCGATCGATCCCGCCCCGGCACTGATGTCGACCGAATCCGGAACCGGCGACATCGGCGTCGTCGTTTCGGGAAACGAGGTGGCGATTTCGATGGCTCCCGCGGGAATGCTGCTGGCCGCTCCCATGGGTGTGGTGCCGCCCGCTAGTCCCTCGACTCCCTGCGGAACGGGCTTGGGCGGAATGAGCGACTGTTCGCCCCGCTCAGTGAGCACCTGTTTCACATACTCCTGGTCGCCGTCCGACAGGTCATAGAACCCGACCGGGACAATTCCCCCAGGGCGCGAGATCATCACCTTGCCGTTGAAAACCCGCACAAACTTGCCGCTCACCTGCCGTCCCTGCGTGTCGGTCCAGGTCCGGCTCGCGGGCGCTTTGGGCCGCCGGCCTGTGAGCGAAGGAGGTGGCGGTGGACGCTCGGAGCGCTGCGTTTCATTGCGCTGTGGCTCGGGTACAACTGCCGGCGGAGTCGCGGCAGGAACGGGCGTCACATCGACGACCGAATCGTCGTTGGCTGCTGGTGCCGGAGTCGCGGGCACGCTGGAAGCCGCCGGTGCGGGCTCGGAAGATGGCGCAGGTGCCGGTGACGAAGGCGCAGGTGTCGGCGGCGGCTCGTCGGCCAGTTCCTTGCCAGCCGCCAGATCGCGGACCGCTTGTTGATCGCGAGGCGACAGCCGGGCGAGCGGAATCGTCACGAGCTTCCCGTCGACGAGCAGGGCGACTTCGTCTCCCAGCTCTCGCAGGAACTCCCCGCGCATCGTCCGACCATCGACGTCGGTCCACGTCCGTTCTTTGGCTGCCGCGCCTGCCGCGACAAGTAGCCACACCCCCAACACTAGCCAAAGCCGCGCGTACATGACGTTCTCCCACAACTGCACACGACGACCAGCGGGAACTCCCAGCGACGAGAAGAGAGCCGCGGACGATCGGCGTCGGACCGCGGTGAGTGATCAGTCTCGCACACCCCCACCAGGGTGTCAATTTTTGGGCCTGAGTCTTTACAAATCGCCCCGTCCTTATCGCACAGGGCCGAATCGCCCGGCGTTTATCGCCTCGCCACCATCGCCGGTTTAATGTGCTGGGCCCCAAATGCGCGCGAATAATCCTGAAATGTCAGCTCGCGGGCCAGTTTGTCAAAGTCCGACCAGGCGGCCGTCGCCGGGCGATTTGAAGCGACGATTCCCGCTGCCGGCTCGCTCGCCACCGCTTCCAGCCGCTCCTCGTCGGTTGGCCGGCTGTCGAAGGGAATTTCCTCCGGCTTAATCACGGTCGCCAGCAGCGTGTGGGCCAAATCGGGCGACAGCTCTTCCAGCCGGACCGCTACTTCGTCCGGCAAACTAGCCGGCAGCCGCTGTTCCTTAAAAAGAAACGCCAGCTCCGCTTGAATGCCGTCCCACGTGTAATCAACGAGTTTGATCCGGTCTTGCAGCTCGCCGAAGGCCGTCCGGCCGATCAGCCGGGCCGCGCACCGATCGGCATCGAGCTCGGCCCGGCGGACGAGGGCCGCGGCGATTGTGTTGCCGATGAACATCGGCACCCACAGGACCATCCGCACCAGATAGCTCAGCGGCCGCAGCGGCAGGAGCAGCCGCCCCGCATGAAAGCCGGGGCGCAGATTGGCCCGCGTGATCCACTGGTCGAGCCGATCCTCGCGAAAGACGCACCGCCACATCCAGCCGTTGATCGCCCGAACCAGGTTCGTCGGTCCCGTCCCCGCGCGGCGACGGTGCTGGGCCAAGAGTACGGCGAGAAGCCCGGCGAACTGCCCGACCGACAGCCCCGCAACCAGTCCCAGGCCGAGCTTTAGCGTCCGCCCCGACCGGTCGAGCGACCGGCCTGGAACGCACTCGACGATCAGTGTATCGGGCAGCGGCGCATCGAGGTGCTTGCCAATCTGCGTGAGCAGCTCCGCGAGCACGGGTTCTTGCTTAAGCGGCATCGGCAACGTCCGCTGCGAACGCTCTTGCGGCATCAGCAGCGGGCGCAAGAGACAGCCGAGCGCAAGCCCCGCCAGTCCCACCGCTACCCAGCGAACAGCGGGCGGTACCGACGCCCCCCACTCGCTCGTCGCCAGCCAGAAAGCGAGCCCCGCTACCGCCACGATGAGAGCGAGGTAGCACAGCACCATCACGAGCAGCACCAGCAACACGAGCGGCGCCGCGAGCTTCTGCACGAGCGAGACGGGCGGCAACGTGAGCTGTCCGGCCAGCAGCGCACGGACTTCGTCGCTGGTCAGCGGCGGCACGCGGGGAGCTGCCGCGGCAGCGTCCTTAGCTTTTCGCACGGTCGAGGGACTGGGGCTTGGTGCTGAGCTGCCAGCCGGTAGTTTGACACTTGGCAGCGGCGCATCGGCCGCGACGGCTGCGGCCGCAGCTGTCGGCTTGGGAAGCGCAATGATGGCCTCACATTTGGGGCACTTCACCCTTTTGCCCGCGAGGCCGTCATGGGCTTTGAGCGAATGCGAACACTGCGGACACGTCGTCGAGATCGACACGAGGAGCTTCCTGGAAAAAAAATTAGGCGGCTTCGAGAAACTCCGGGGTGCCGCCACGAACGCCTCCAGTGTAGTTGAACGGGCAAAAAAGTGGGCCACCGAGGCAGCTCGGCTGACAGCCCCGCGCGCGGAGGGTATGGCTGCTACTCGTTCCCAGGGCCCTCCCTGGGAACGCCCTGCCGCGAGGGCCCTCCTTTCCCGCCCCGCGCTCCAATCCCCCAAACGCACCCTCCGCGGTACGATACGAGGATGAACGACAGGGCAGCTAGTCGCAACGAAAAAACGGCCGATTTGGGGCATACGCAGCTCGATCTCGACCGGCAGCGAAGGTGCGGCTTTTCCGAGGTGATCTTCGGCGAGGCGAAGTCGGTCGATGCGCTCGTCCGGATCGTCGAGCGGTTGCTGGCCGCCGGGCAGCCCGTCCTGGCCACCCGACTCGATGCCGAAAAGGGCTCGCGGCTGGCCGAGCACTTTCCCACCGGCCGCTATCACCCCACGGGCCGGACGTTTCGGATCGATGCCGCGGGCGATCACGTGCGCCGCGGACGCGTGGCCGTCGTCGCCGCCGGGACGAGCGATCTGCCCGTCGCCGAGGAAGCCCGCGAGACGATCGAGTGGATGGGCGTTGAGGCGGAACTGGTCGTCGATGTGGGAGTCGCCGGGCCGCAGCGGCTCGCGGAGAATCTGCCGCGAATCGTGGGGAGCGATGCAGTCGTCGTCGTCGCCGGCATGGAAGCGGCTTTGGCCAGCGTCCTCGGCGGACATGTCGATTGCCCGGTGATCGCCGTGCCGACGAGCGTCGGCTACGGAGCCAATTTCGGCGGTCTCGCGGCTCTCCTGGGAATGATCAATAGCTGTGCGGCAAATGTTTCGGTTGTCAATATCGATGCCGGGTTCAAAGCGGGGTACATTGCCGGGATGATTGCAGCGCGGGCGCACCGACCGGCCGGCCAGGAAGCCAGCCACGTTCGATCCGCGGCCCACCAGTAGCACTGCGTTCGCTCCTCGCTTCCCTCGAATGGAATCTGCGATGTCGCTCCCTCGGCTCCCCCCTCGCCCCCCCGACGCCAACAAAGGCGACTTTGGCCGGGCGCTCTTGATCGGCGGTTCGGCCGGTATGGCGGGAGCGATCGGCTTGGCGGGCATGGCCTGCCTGCGGAGCGGGGCGGGACTCGTCCGGCTGGCGGTCCCCGACTGCATCGCCACGGCAGCCGCGGGGTTTGAACCGAGCTACATGACGTTCCCGCTGCCGAGCGACAACGGCAAAATTCGCGTCCATCCCGATGACCTGGCGAACCTGACGGGGCTCGCTGAAGCGGCGACATGCGTCGCGATTGGTCCGGGCCTGGGCCAGTCGGTCGACCTGGCGGCGTTTGTCTGTGCCGCGTATCAGACTTTTGCTCAGCCGCTGGTGCTCGATGCCGACGCGATCAACGCCCTGGCCCGCACCGAGAAGGGCTGGGTGGGAAAGCCCAATGGCCCGCGGGTCCTGACGCCGCATCCGGGCGAGTTCGCCCGCCTTGTGGCTCTCGACGGCTTTGCCCGTGCCCCGCGGAGCGAGCAAGTCGCCAAGGCGCGATTGTTTGCCCGCAGCGAGGAAGTGGTGCTGCTCCTGAAAGGGCGCGAGACGTTCATTACCGACGGCACGAACGAGGTGCTCAACACGACGGGCAATCCCGGCATGGCGACCGGCGGCACGGGGGATGTGCTCACCGGGATTATCACCGCGCTCATCTGCCAGGGACTGCCGACATTTGAAGCGGCCGTGCTCGGGGCGCATGTCCACGGCTTTGCCGGCGACTTCGCAGCCGCAGACCTGGGACAAGTGTCGCTGATTGCGAGCGATTTGATCCGGTACTTGCCGCGGGCCCTGCAGACGGTGTCGTAGATTCGTCGAACACCTTGAGCCTTTGCGCGTATGCAACTCCTTCGCTCGATCGACGACATGCCCCCGGAGCTGACAGGCGGGGCCGTGACGATTGGCAACTTCGACGGCGTGCATCGGGGACACGCCCGGATCGTCGAGCGGCTCGTAGCCAAGGCGCACGAGGTTGGGGGTCCGTCGATCGTGTTCACGTTCGATCCGCATCCGGTGCGGCTCTTGCGTCCCGACAAGGCGCCGCCGCCGCTCACTTGGACCGATCGCAAGGCGCAGCTGCTGGCCGAACTGGGCGTGACCGCGGTCGTCGCCTATCCGACCGATGAGGCGCTATTGGCGCTCTCGCCGGCGGAGTTCTTCGACCAAGTGGTCCGCCGGGGTCTCGCCGCCCGGGCGATCGTCGAAGGGCCGAACTTCTTCTTCGGCCGCGAGCGGGCGGGGAATATCGCAGTGCTCGGCGAGTTGTGCAAGACGTCGGGCGTCGCGCTCGAGATTGTCGAGCCGCTCACCGTCGGCAGCGAGTACGTCTCGAGCAGCCGAGTGCGACGGGAGGTCGCGGCGGGGAACGTCGACGAAGCGCGGCGGCTGCTCACGCGGCCGTATCGGATTCGCGGGATGGTGACGCACGGCGCGCGGCGCGGCAACAAGATTGGCTTTCCGACAGCCAACGTCTCGGCGATCGATACGCTGCTGCCGGCAATCGGCGTCTACGCTGGCCGGGCGATTTGCCCGACGGGGAGTGGGGCTGCGGAAACGGGCCGCCCCGAAACCTGGCCCGCCGCGATCAATATCGGCCCCAATCCGACGTTTGGCGAAGAGGTGTTCAAAGTCGAGGTCCACCTGATCGGCTTCGATGGTTCGCTGTACGGCGAGCCGCTGGAAGTCGACTTTCTGACCCGACTGCGCGGCACACAGCCGTTTACCTCGGTCGCAGAACTACAGGCCCAACTGGCCCGCGATGTGGCGGCGGCGCGGGAGATAGCCGCTGGGGAATCCGGGGACGCTCCCAATCCGCGCGGTTGACAGCCCGCGGCGCTCGGCTCAAAGTGCAGTGCTCAGCCTGGACCCTGGTACCCGGAACTAACAGCAATGTCGATTGATTGGTCGCGGTTTGCGGAGATCGTTCACTCCCATCAGCGGTTCTTGCTGGTCAGCCACGTGCGGCCCGATTGTGATGCGCTGGGAAGCGAGTTGGGAATGGCTGGCGTGCTCGAGGCCCTCAGCAAGACTGTCCGCATTGTCAATGGAC
>JALORD010000568.1 GCA_025459145.1 Pirellulaceae bacterium
AGCGGGTGAGCCTTCTTGCCGTCGCTCCGCAGGGCCGAGCAGAAGATGCTGCAGGCGTCGAGCTGATGGCTGCCGAGTTCGGCCATCAGGCCGCCGCCGGTCCGCTGCCACAATCGCCACCGTACCAGTTCCTCGAGCGCCGAACGGGTGCGGCCGTCGCTCAGCTTGAACGACTCATAGCCGTAGTTCTCGGCCTGGACCTTGGCATCCTCCATCCAGGCGGCCCACTGGGCGACCTTCTTCTCGAGCATCGCCGCTTCGGTCGGATCCTGGGCCTTCTTGAGCTGGTTTTCAAAGCCCTTAAGCTGCTGGGCGATCCGGTCGATGACCTTCTTCTCGCCATCGACGAGCGACTCCTCGCCGCCGGGAAGGGGCGGCTGCCAGCTGTCGGCGCCGGGGAGATTGCCGCGGTGCCACTGCGCCCGGATGTGGTGCAATTCGCCGAGCAGGCCCCACTTGAGCAGGTGCACGGCATTGTCGTACAGGACGCTGTAGTGCCGCTGGTGGCCGACACCCAGCAGGAGGTTTTTCTTCTCGGCGAACCGGCCCATCACCTTGCATTCGGCGACGTTGTGCGCCATCAGCTTTTCGGTCAGGACGTGCTTGCCCGCCTGCATCGCCGCGATTGCCGCCGGAGCATGCTGGAAGAGGGGGAGCGCGATAATCACCGCCTCGACCTGGGGATCTTTGATCAGGTCGTTATAGTCCTGATACACCTTGATGTGGTCGCGGGCCGCCTTCTCGTCGGCATAGCCGTATTTGGAGATGAGGCCCGGCCGCGCGGCCATGCCGCCGGGGGTGCCCCAGTCGCCGTGGAAGGCGCGGTGGATGTTGTACGGGCGAATGTCGCAGATCGCCACGACGTCGACATAGTCGGGCGTGCAGCCGCCGATCAGCACCTGCCCTTCGTCGCCGGTGCCGATAATGCCGATGCGGACGGGGTTCTCGACCTTCGAGTAGCCGAAGTACATCGCGCCGAGGCCGACGCCGCTCACGGCGCCCGCGGCGATTACTCCTTTTAAGAGATCGCGCCGCGAGAAGCTGAGCGCGTCCTGAAAATTCTCTTGTCCAACTTGGCGTTCTTCAGGGGTCAGGTTCATCGCTTTACTCCTTGCGCCGGCTGGCTCTTGGGGGGACAGCACCAGTTCCGCACGCTACTGATCAAAAAGTCGATTCCGGCAAACTGCCCCGCGCCGATCGCGGCCAGCAGGAACATGGCGAGCATTTCGATCGCCTGGTAATAGATCGGCACAGCCCCTTCGGCCCAGGGCCACTGCGACAGGCAGACCGAAAGCAGGAACAGTCCGCCCGCAATAGCTGCTACGCGAGTCAGGAGGCCAAGGATCAGACAAACTCCCACCGCCAGGTCAAAATAGGGAATCCAGCGGTCAACGAAGACCGAATCGAACGCGCGGCTGCCCACCTTGCCGATCTCCAGCCGGCCGTGAGCCTGATACTGCTCGGTGGTGGCCAGGGCGTTAAGGTCGGTTTCGAGCCCACTATTCATTTTATCCACGGTGGCCAGCACCGGCTGCACCAGTTTGTTCCGATCCTCGGCAATTCGGGCATCGTGGGCCCGGAGCGAGGCGAGCGAACGGGACGGCACCCGGGCGTACTCGTCGCGCCGCTTCAGCTCGTCGTAGTACTGCTTCAGATCGGCTTCTTTGTCGTTCAGCAGATAGACATAGCGGCGGAGATAATTGTCGAGCGTGGCCTTGGCCTCGGCGGCTTGCTGCTCGTCGAATTGATAGTGGGCCACGACGCGATTGCGGTAGTTGTCCCAGTGGTGGTACGTCGCGTCGTAATTGAGCCGATAGAGCCCGTCTGCGTCCCAGACCATCCGCTTGTAGTAGGGGGCCAGCGGTCCCTTAGCATTTCCCAGAAATCCGGCCGAAAAGGGCTTCGGATCCTGCAGCTTGGTCACTCCCTCGAGATAAAAATGCAGGCCGATTCCTAGCCGCAGCGCCACGATGGCGATCGCGGCCCACAGACCGATAGAATAACGTGACGTGGCCAGGGGAATGTCTCCAGTCGGTCTCGGATGGTTTTTGCCCCCGGAAGGGCGACACGTTGGGGGCGGCCAGGCGTTGCCAGCAGCAAAGGTTGCCGGAGCGGGTGGACGCGAACTAGTGTGGGCCCCAGATCGCTCAGGCGCTGACGGGCCTACCAAAGTTTAGCAGGCTGCCGAACTCGTCATTATTGTCAGCCTGGGAGCATTCGCCAACCCACGGTCGGGTGGGTTTTGGCCGGCCGATACTTGACTTGCCGGCGGGTTTGTTATGCAACACCAATTTTGCCAAGTTGTGGACGATCCTGATTCCCGCAACTGGTCAGGGTCCTTGTCTCAAAACGGCGCAAATTCAAGTGGACCAAGCAATTTTTTTGGACAGAGGACGAATCCACCCCCGTCGGCGATGCGTACCACTTCGGGTGTCAAAGAAAACGTATCGATGTAACAGTCAAGTCGGTAAGTGCCACCAAGGGGAGTGGCGAGATCGATTGTGAGTTGCTTCCCAATCGCAGTACACTGGAAACGCGCGTTGATGGATGCCTTACCCCAATCAGCAGAGGCTCGGGCAGGCGAAACACTGTGATCGCGTCCCGAAGCGGCTTGTCAAAACGCGCCTGAAACGGACAGGTCCGGCATGGCGGCAGCTCCTCAAGATTCGGAACTTCAGCACAGCTTTGGACCGGGGGAAATCGGCTTCGATTTCCTGCCGTTGTCCGACGCTGCGCCGCGCGAATTGCCGGTCCCCACCGAGCCTGCACCCCCGGTCCCGGTTTTCGACCTCTCCGGCAGCGGTCCCTTGCCCGACCTGTCGGCGGCCAGCCTGCGGGCAGCAGTAGTTCCTGCGACGGTGGAAGCGCTTTCGGGCAGCGGGCGCGCGAGATCGCCCAACGGCCGCCAGCGGGCGGCGGGAGAAATCTGGCTGGCGGGCGAGGCGATCCTGTGTGCCTGTCCCGATTGCCGCGCGCCGATGTCGATCCGCATTTGGCTGATGGTGGCCGATTGTTGGCGCTGCGGCACGTCGATTGAACTGTCGGAAGAGCAAGAGCGTGAAGTCCAGCGATTGCTATCGGAGCAAGCGCAAACGCCACCTGCGGCGCGCCCGGCTCCGCAGGCTCGGCCGGCCACATCCCGCCCTTCACCCGTGGTCGGGAGTCCTCCTACCGCGGACAACGCACGGACTCTCGTTCCCCCACCTTCCGCTCCCGCGCCGCTTGCTCCACTGCGCACTCCGCCTTCAACTCGCCTTAGTCCGATCGGCGATGTTGCTCGGCC
>JALORD010000569.1 GCA_025459145.1 Pirellulaceae bacterium
ATTTTTGTTCATCTGGTGTATCTTGCTCCCCTTGTTCCACGTTGTTACTGTACTGGAGGCGTCTGCTTGAATGTGTAGTTTGCAATCAGGGGGTATGTGATCTATCAGGTTGTGCACGGCCAGTTCTGAAGCTAGACCTTCACTGTAGGTGATGTGCAGATCTCGTTGGGCTTCTTCCCAATCTTGGGCGCAGTTCGCGATTTCCTTGCCGTTATGTAGGAGACAAGCTCCCCGCAAACCCCTCAACTATCTCACTCCCAGCAAATTCTTCTTCGGCACCAGTCCATTGGTTTGTTCGTTGGTGCTCCGCTCCCATTCGGTCAGTAATGGTTAAATTCACCAGCGGCGGCGCTGCTACCCCTTCCCCTGCGCCGCCAAATAGCCGACTCGCGCTTGGTGGAGGACCGCCGAGAGGAGTTGTTGTTCTTCGGCGGTCAGGTTCCCTTTGGTTTTCTCCTCCAGGATGGCCAGCGTGTCGATGAAGTGCTTGGCCAGATCGAGGCGGACTTCGGTTTTGCCGGTGGCGGGATTGGGGACCTGGCCGAGCAGCGTCGAAAGCTGCGCGGCCTGCGTCGCGACCAGGAACGAGAACGACGGAGGAGGAAGCTGATCCTGGTTCGCCATGGCAAATCCAAATGACCAATCACAAATGACCAGTGACCAATGACCAATGACAACCGCGGCAGCCGCTACTTCGACACCTGCAGGCTCTCGACCAGGCTGCGGAAGTCCTTCTCGCTGGCGGCGATTGTCTTCTTCGGGCCGTAGAGCTTCAGGAAGTAGTTGCCCGCCTTGGTCTGGCAGATCGCCCCGAGCATCTGGTAGTTCTCGCGATTGATCGTCTTGCCTCCGGCGAAGGGACCGGCCGGGGAGTCCTTGTACGTGCCGACGAGCGAGACAATCTGAACCTCGCTGCCATCGACCGTGAGTTTGTCGATCTGCGGCTTGACGGCTCCGCCGGCAGGTCCGGCGAACTGCCCGGCCCAGCGGGCGATGTTGGCCTCGACGTCGCCGCCGGCCCCCATCGCGGTCAGGCGGCCACCCGTCTCGTCCCCTTCGACCGGCGGGACCGAGAACTCAGCCTCGACAATGTTGCTCCGCGGCATCACCTTCTTCCAGCCGGCAGGGGCGGTGAGGGCAATTTTGCCGTCGCCGATGGTGAACTTCGTCGGTTTTTCCTCCTCGGCGCGAGCCGAGACGGAGCAGGCGAGCGCCATAACAACGCCCAGGGCCAAACACTTGTGCCATTGCATGAGAAAGCTCCTCGAATGTGCTGCGAGCTGGTGATAGTGTGCGAACGGGGGGAGGCGGCACCCTTGGGGCGCGCCGCGACCCCAGAGTTGCGGCTTGTGCAGGTGACTATTGTACCCGCTAGCGATTGAGGACGACCACCAGGACCCCAATCAGTACGACGCACACCAGCACGAGGCCGACGAGAGCGGCAATCGCGACGCCGCTGCCGGACTTTTTCTTGGCGGAATAGCGGGCGGCGGTCCGTTGTGAGCGAGGGGTCTCGGCGGCAGGACTGGCCGCCGGCTGATTCGCCCCGATTGGAGTGACGGTGGTGACGGACATCGCGGGCGACGCCCCCGCGAGTTGCGGAAAGACCTGCCCCGCCGAGCGCCAATCGGTCCAGCCTTCGCGCCAGACGAGCGAGTCGCCGCTGACGCGTCCTTCGACCAACCACGTCCGCATCACATCGCCGCGCGCGGGGCCATACTGGCCGCCCGACGGGGGCCGGATGTACCAAATAGCTTGGGGCGACTCACTGATCGGATCGTAAGCTGTCGGCGTCCTGGCCGGCATGGCGTAGGGGGCGGGCGCACCGACAGGCACTCCCACGGGAACGACCGCCGGCGCGGCGGGGCTAGGTGCGGGCGTCGCTCCGGAGGCGGGGAGCGGAATGCCGCTCGGTAGGGCGGAGTGGGGGGCGGGGAAAGGTGTCGCCGCGGCCTGCGCTGGGGCTGCCGGAGCCTGCTGCGGATGCGCTGCGACTTGGCCGTTGCTGCGAGAAACCACACCCGCGGCCGGCTGGACACTGACAGGTTCGGAAACTCGGGGCGTTTCAAGAGCGTTCTCGGCCGAAGCGCCAATCGCCTCGGCCCGCGTATTAGGCATCGACTCGCTGGGAATACGAAACGTCACGCCGCAATTCGGACAGACACCCCGTTTGCCTGCCAGGAAGGTTTTGACGTTGAGTGAATGCCCCTGGGGGCACAGAAACTTAATTCCCATCGCGTTTGCTCGGCGGGTGCGCGCGGCCTGGTTTGCCGGTTCCCCAAATTGACTGACTAGCGCTCAGTTCGAGCTGCCCTGTTTCGGTATGAGCCGTGCTGCGCCCCGCCCCCCGATTATAACCAGCGGCGATAAATGACGGGACCGTTTTGCGCGGTGACCTGGTTTACGCCGCGAACTGGCGCGGCATCGCGAGGCGAATTCTGCCGGTTGGTGGGGCTGAACCGGTTCGCGGACTCCGGGCCATCGCCGCTGGGGCACGATGCGATGCGGCCTTATCGGCCGTGCAGTGAGCCGCCTTTGGATCGCTACCAATCTTCGACAACCGCTTCAAACGGGTTCTCCTCCGCTTCGGCGGCGGCTCGCGCGTGCAGCTCGTGGTACTTCTCCTGCTGCGGCGCAGGGAGCTGTTCGGGACGGAGTTTGGCGAGCACCTTAAGGGCCTGCACCGGGCGGCCCAGTTGCTCGACGAGCAGCTGCGCGAGGGCCAGCCGGACGAGCGGCGTTCGCTCCGTATACCGCTGCAAATACTCGACCATCATGAGCGTTGCGTCATTCCAGAGCTGCGCTTTGCGGAGTCCGGAAATCAGTTGGATCATTTGCGGTTCGTCGGGCCGCCAATCGGGAAACTGCAATCGTCCGCGGCGATGAACGGCCAGGGCGGCCGCCGCTTCGCCCGCCGCCAGGTACTGCTGAATCTGGGTGGACATGACGTGCCGGAGGTTGGCCAGCTTGGCCTGGGCCTCGGGCGTTTTCAGCGCTTCCTCGGCCTTCTGTTCGCGCGACATCGTGTGCTTGCCGGCCCACACGCTGAAGACGTCCCAGTCCTCGCAGTCGACCCAGCCGAGCTTGAGCATGCCGATGCCGACGCCCGCGCCGGCAGCGGCGCCCATCAGGTGCAACAGGGCGCTTGATACGTAGACTTCGATTCCCCCGTCGGTTTCGCCCGCGGCAACCGTAGCGCTCCAGATGGCCAGAGCCATCTGTACCACGAGCGAAAACGCGGCATAGTTGAGGACCGTCACTTCGAACGTGATCACCTGAAAT
>JALORD010000139.1 GCA_025459145.1 Pirellulaceae bacterium
ATCGACGAACTGGAAGTGTTCGCCGCGGGCGAGCAGGAATCAGATTCAGCGGCGCCGCCAGCAGCGCAGAAATTGAATCAGAACTTGGCGCTTGCCACCCGCGGCACTACCGCCAAGGCGTCGAGCGTCTATCCCAACTCATCGATTCACAAGCTTGAGCACATCAACGATGGACTCCTGGGCAACGGCCGGAGCTGGATCTCGCAAGAGATGGGAGGGGGCTGGGTTGAGCTCGAATTTCCCAATCTGGTGACGATCGACGCCGTCCGCTGGGGACGAGATCGCGAGGAGAAATATCGCGATCGGCTGGCGATCGAGTACACGATTGCCGTCACCACGACCGCCGGCGACGAGGGCTGGACGGTCGTGGCCACGTCGCGCGATCGGCAACCGTTCACGGCAGGGAAAGAGCCGACCGCGGTGGTCTTCGATCATCTCCCGCCGGCCGAGCGAGCAGCGGCGAAAGCACTGGCCGCCGAGCGGCAGAAAATTGAAGCGGAAATCGCGGAGCTGGCGGCTCAGCCGATGCTGTATGCCGGCGTGTTTAGCGCCAGTCCCCCCGCGACGCACCGGCTGCATCGTGGTGATCCGATGCAACCGCGGGAGGAGGTTCTGCCCGCGGCTTTATCAGCCGTGGCGGTGCCGTTCTCGCCGGAGGCGGCCGCGGACAATTCCTCGCTGACGGACGACGCGCGCCGCCGGCTGGCGCTGGCAAACTGGATCGTCGATCCGGCCAATCCGCTAACGGCGCGGGTAATCGTCAATCGGCTCTGGCAGCATCATTTCGGCGAGGGGATTGTCGCCACGCCGAGCGATTTTGGCGCGAACGGTGCTCGGCCGACGCATCCAGAGCTGCTCGACTGGCTGGCCGCGGAACTCGTCGAGCACGGCTGGAGCCTGCGGCACATTCACCGGCTGATCGTCACCTCGGCCACGTACCGGCAGGCCAGCACGTTTCGCCCGGAGGCGGCAGCCGTCGATGCGCAGGCCCGGCTTTTGTGGCGCTATCCGCCGCAGCGGCTGTCGGCCGAACAGATTCGCGACACACTGTTGACGGCCAGCGGCCAGCTCGACCTGACCGCCGGAGGCCCTGGCTTTCTGCCGTTCGAGCCGAACAGCAACTATGTGCGGGTCTATAACCCCAAGCAATCATTCGGCCCGTCCGACTTCCGGCGAATGATCTACATGACAAAAATCCGCATGCACCAGGAAGCGACGTTCGGCGCGTTCGATTGCCCCGACGGCGGGCAGATCGCCCCCCGCCGCTCGCAGAGTACCACGCCGCTGCAGGCACTCAACCTGCTCAACGGTCCGTTCGTCGTCGAGCAGGCGAACTTTCTGGCCGAGCGCATCGCGGCGGAAGCGGGCGATAACGGGCAGTCGCAAGTGAAGCACGCGTTTCGGCTGGTGCTGCTGCGCGAGTCCAGCGCCGAGGAACTGGCCGCAGGTGAACAGCTTGTTCGGCAGCACGGCCTGGCCAGCTTCTGTCGGGCAATCTTCAACGCCAACGAGCTGCTGTATGTTTACTAGTGGCTGAAATTGACCGCGCCTAAACCACAGAAGTGTGGTTCTCTCGGATGGACTCGCCAGTCTCAGCCGTGGTCTTCGTTTGCCCCGTCATGGTTCGCGGCATTCCCGCGATGGATTTCGTCGGCGGACAAGGCGTCCCGCGATCTTCGTGTGAGATGACTCGGCGGAACCGCGCTCGGACCTGGCCCCGATGGCAGCTCCTTGGCCTGGGATTTCGCCGGCTGAAACATCCAGTAAGTCCACACGCCAGCCAGACCGCCAAAGAGCGAGAACACGCCGGGAATCAGAAAGATGACGGCGTGGTAGATGTTGGCCAAGCGGGCTTCGCTCCCCGCGACGCGAAGCTCGGTCCAGGAGTCGCCATCTTCGATCATCGAGATGACCGACAGGATGCTGTAGTAGAGCGCTCCCAGATGCGGCGCGAGGCCCCCCATCGTCCCGCCGATGAAGAACGGCCGCCACGCGCCGCGGCCGTACAGGATGCCGTTGATCCAGACGCTGGGACTGATCCACAGGATCACAAGCAGCACCGGCAGCGTCACGATCGGCGGCGCTCCGAACACGAGGCCGCAGAACACCGAGACCACAACCATCAGGATCATCAGCGCGCGAAGCGGAAACTGCATTGGCTAGCCTGCTGCATGGTTGCCTGGTCGCGGCCCAATTGTCCGCTGGAACGATCCCGACTGTTACTTCGCCAGGTGTTTTTCGAACCAGCCGACCATCGCCGGCAGCACGCGCCGGTCGTTCTGCTGCGGCGTGAACGAGTGTCCGGCTCCTTCGATGGTCAGCAGTTCGCTCGTCGCCTTCTTCTCGGCGAGGGCCGCCTGCATCTTCTGACTGTGTTCGATCGGGACGAGCGGATCCTTATCGCCGTGAATCATCAGGGCCGGCGCGGTTTTGTCGCTCGCGAACAGGATCGGCGAGACCTCGGCTTCCTTGGCGGCCGGAAACTCGAGCGGCGGCTTGAGCGCCGGCACCGCGGCGATTGCGGCCGGCGGATCGGTCGTCCAGCCGCGGAGGTCGGTCGGCGGATAGAGGGCCACGGCCGCGGCGATTTTGCTCGGGTGCTTGAGGATCTCTTCCTTGGCGGCCGGGTCGCCGTCGTCGCCGGTGGCGGCGAGCATGAGCGAGAGATGTCCGCCGGCGCTGCCGCCGAGCGTGCCGATCCGCTTTGGATCGACCTTGAGCTCGTCCGCCTTCCAGTGGACATACCGCACGGCCCGCCGCACGTCGGCTACCGCATCCGGCACCTGAAACCGCGGCGCACTGCCGTGGTACACAATCAGCACGGTGATCCCCTTGCTGAGGAGCGGCGTCGACGCGGGGACGAGCGCCGCCGGATCGCGATACGCCGAGTACCAGCCGCCGCTTTGCAGGAACAGGACCACCGCCCCATTGGGCTCCGCCGGCCGGAGCAGATCCATCGTCAGGGCCATCCCGTCTTTGTGGCCATAAACGATATCCCGCACGATCTCGACATCGTCGGCCGCGATGGCGGTCCGGCAGACGGCCAGGAGCCACAGTGCGGCGAGGGTGAATGTGGTCCGCAGGATCGCGGTGCGTCGATTCATGATATCTCCCGGGTTTGTAGAGCCGCGTGCCCGCTTGGCACAGCCGCATGCGGCCCGTCGATTGGCCGAAGTGATTGAGCCGCCCATCATACCCGCTCGGCAGACTCAATGTTTCCGGCGGCTAGGTGCGAGCGTTGGCGCGTTGTAGCGCTCTGCCGGGGCCCGTTGCCGGCCGATCTTCTACGCAACTTTGAGCCCAGCCGCTCGCAAACCGGGATGACCTTGCATGCGTTCCTGCATCACCGTTTGGCCCAGGTTGGTTTTTCCAACGTTGGTTGTTCCAACCTGGACCCGGAAGAGGCATCCGCCAGCGGGTTGTGTTACGCGCTGCTGTTGCCATGCATTGAACCACCCGGCTTCGTCCACACCAACTCAATCGAAGCACGCGGCCTTCATCGCCAGGGGCGAGCTCACTTCGTTGCGTCGATGTGTGACGACAGGCCGGACTTCGACCTACTCCGTGCCGGTGTGACTATGTGTGAGATTTGCTGCAATCCCTTGACCAAATTCTCACACAGGGGCACAGAGTCACAGAGGGCGGCGTCGTTACGCAGCGGTTCCGCGTGCCCTGCGCTCCCTAGCCAGAAAAAACCTTGATCCATCAGCCCAAGCTGATACGATCAGGGCTTCCTCCACGGAGTCCCCGGCTGATGCTCACCTTCACCACCGGCCATGCTCGCGACTGCCGGGGGGCGACTCGCCGTGATTTTCTCGCGGCGGGGACGCTCGCCCTGGGTGGGCTCGCGCTGCCGCAGTTGCTCGCGGCTCGGGAGGCGGGGGCCGCCAGCGGGAAGAGCTACGTCCGCGACCGGGCGATTGTGCTTTTGTTCCTAGGCGGCGGGGCGAGCCATATCGAGACGTTTAATCCCAACGTCGATGCGCCGGCTCCTTATGCGTCGGTCACCGGCGAAGTGAAGACGCGAATTCCCGGCCTCGCGCTCGGCGGGACATTCCCGCAGCTCGCCCAGCACGCCGACAAACTGGCCGTCGTCCGCTCGTTTTCGCACGATAACGGCAATCACCCGAAGGCGATCATCCACGTCCTCTCGGGCGGGACCGACCCGACCGGCGACGGCAAGGCGGGGCAGAGTATGGGCTCGCTGTACGCCCGGCTGCGGGGAGCGAACCACGAGGCGAGCGGCCTGCCGACGAATTGCCTCGTCACGTCGGATGAGGTCGACGGCCAGTACCGGACCGAACGCGGCCGCGTCGAAGCGGGCTCGCGGCCCGGCACGCTCGGTCTTGCCTACGCCCCGTTCGACCCAAGCGGCGGGAGCCAGTTGCTCAAAAACCTGAACCTCAACATCTCAGCCGAGCGGCTCGACGACCGAAAGAGCCTGCTCGCGGGGCTCGACCGGGCCAGCCGGGCGATCGACGCCGACGGCAGCCTGGCCGGGGCCAGCCGGTTCGAAACGCAGGCGCTCGACATGATCGTTCGCGGGGCCGGTTCGGCGTTCGACCTGCGGCGCGAGGATCCGCGGACGATCGAGCGGTACGACACGAGCGGCTTTCGCGTGGGAAAGAAGCTGTTTCAGCCGTCGTCGCTCGGGCGGCAGATGCTGCTGGCCCGCCGGCTGGTCGAGGCGGGGTGCGGCTTTGTCACGGTGCAGAATTCCGGCTGGGACATGCATGCCGACGGGAACAATCCGGGGATCGGCCCCGGCATGGAGATGCTCGGCCGGCCGCTCGACAAGGCGGTTTCGGCGTTCCTTTCCGATTGCCAAGAGCGGGGGCTCCTCGACCGCGTGCTGCTCGTGATCACCGGCGACTTCGGCCGAACTCCGACGATCAACCAGCGCGGTGGCCGCGACCACTATCCGAAACTCTGCACGCTCGCCTTCGCCGGCGGCGGACTCGCGAGCGGCCAGATCATCGGCCGCGCCAGCCGGAAGAACGATGCCCCGCTGAGCGAACCAATCGGCCCGGCGAACCTCCTCTCTACCGTCCTGCACGCGCAGTTCGACATCGGCCAAATGCGGCTCGATCCCGGCGTGCCGAGAGAGCTGGCACAACTGGCCGAGCCGCCGCCCATTGCCGGACTGATGTAGTGCGATTCGCAAAAGTAGGCCCCTGACGCCGTCAGGGCCTGGGCAGCGCGAAGAGGTTAGCCGTTGTGCCGACGTCGTGCCGCGGTTGAGCCACTGCGCTGGCGAAGCAAGATGACGCCGCTCACCGCTTCGGCGATGAACGAGAATTGATCGCCGGAACCGCCACTGTCCCTCACGGCGTGAGAGGGCTACTTTGTGTCAACACAGCGAGGGAGATGATTCATTGTCTATAGCCAGCGTCTTCGATCAACTCAGCGAAAAGCTCAGCGCGGCCGGCGCTCCGTTCGAGACGCTGCATCACGCGCCGGTCTTTACCAGCGAACAGGCCGCGGCCGTTCGGGGGACGACGCTGGACAGCGGGGCGAAGGCGCTTGTGTGCAAGGTCGACGAAACGTTCGTGCTCATCGTCCTGCCGGCCGATCGCAAGCTGGCGAGCAAACGCGTCCGGCAGAGCGCGGGGGCGAAGAGTCTGCGATTTGCCACCCGCGAAGAAGTCGCCGAACGGACGGGCCTTGCGCCGGGGTCGATTCCGCCGTTTGGCAGTCTTTTTGGCCTGCCTACTTGGTGCGATGCGGGGCTCACAGAGCAGACGCGGATCAATTTTAACGCGGGGGATCACGCCATTTCGATCAACATGACGCTGGCCGACTTTATCCGCGTCGAACAGCCGCGGATGGGAGACTTCGCCGAATAGCGGGGCGCGAACGAGCGATCGTCACGGCTGATTCTGCCGGCTTGCCATTCGATTCTTCGGCGAGCAGGTTCGCGATCTTTCGCCCGGTGACCGAGAGCGGCAGTTCGGCGAGTTCCGCGGCGTCTACCCAGCGGACGGCCGTGTTCGTGGCGGCTCGCTTTCCGGTGAGCCTTGCGGCATAAACTTCGAGCGTGATCCGAAACCGCGTGACGCCATGTTTGAGCACGGTGAGGCGCGCTCCCGGCGCGATTTTGTTGCCTGTAAGTTCGGCGACTCGCTGGGGAATTGCCTCAGCCGTGCCGACGAACCGGGGAAAATCCCACAGGCCGGCCCATCGCTCGCCGGGCTGGCATTGACGAACCAGCACTGCTGGCCCGTGGCGAACGACGACGGCAATTTCGGCGATATCCTCATACTGCATCTTCCGTGTCGCCGTGGGAATCTGCAGCGTGAGGCCGGCCGCGCGCGCCTGGCAGAATTCGGCAACTGGGCATTGGTCGCAAGCCGGCTCGCGCGGTTTGCAGATCGTGCTCCCGAGCTCCATCAGCGCCTGATTAAACGCGCCGACTTGCCGCATCGGCAGGATCGCCTCGGCAAAGCTCCAGAGGTGCTTCTGTCCGGCGGTGCTCGCCGGATCGCCCTGATAGCCGGTCAGGCGACAGCCGAGGCGAATCGTGTTCGCTTCGAGAATCGGCAGCCGGGCGTCAGTGCCAATCGAGAGGATCGCGCCAGCCGTGTAGCGGCCAATGCCGGGTAGGGCGCGGACTTCATCGAATGTTGTGGGAAATTGCCCGCTGTGTTGGCTTACGATCTGGCGGGCCGCAGCGTGCAACTGCCGCGCCCGGCGGTAGTAGCCGAGCCCTTCCCACAGCCGGAGGACTTGGGCTTCATCGGCCGCGGCCAGTGAGCGGCAATCGGGAAATGCCCGCAAGAACCGCTCGTAATAGTCGACGACGGTGGCGACCTGCGTCTGCTGCAGCATGATCTCGCTGACCCAGATTGAATACAGATCGCGCGTCCGCCGCCAGGGGAGATCGCGGGCCGCGGCGGCAAACCATGCGAGGAGCGATTTCGCGAATCTGCGCCGGGCGGGCGCGGAGTCAATGTGCCAGTACGAAGCGAGCGCGAGGTCGTCCATGACGCGGCAGGATGGTGATGCTTGCGATCGTGCGCGAAGGATCGAAACCGTCAGTATCGCGCTTGCGCGCCGGTCCGCCTAGCAGCGGTCGCCACATCCGCCCGGGAGTGCTAAAATCGACGCCTACGGATAACCACTGCACCTACCTCAGAGCGCGCCGGGGAAGCGAAAACCGGCGGAGATCGGCAGCATGAAGAACACCTTGGCGGTGATCCTGGCCGGCGGAAAGGGAACGCGGCTGGAGCCGCTCACGCGCGATCGGGCCAAGCCGGCCGTGCCGTTTGGCGGCCTGTACCGAATCATCGATTTCACGCTTAGCAACTGCCTGAACAGTGATTTTCGCCGCGTGTTGATGCTTACGCAGTACAAGGCGATGAGCCTCGACCGGCACATCAACCAGGGGTGGCGGCACTACTTCAACCGCGAGCTGGGCGAGTTCATCGACGTCGTCCCGCCGCAGCAGCGAATCGACGAGCAGTGGTACCAGGGGACCGCCGACGCGGTGTACCAGAATATCTACGTGCTCGAGAAAGAGCGGCCGGATTATGTCGTGATCCTGGCGGGCGACCACATCTACAAGATGAACTACAAGTCGATGGTCCAGTACCACCTGGATGTCGGCGCGGATGTGACGGTCGGGGCCCTGCGGGTCGATCCGGTCGAAGCCCGGCAGTTCGGCGTGATGGAGATCGACGCCAACCAGCGAATCATCGGCTTCGAGGAGAAGGTGCCGAACCCCAAAACGATTCCCGGCGATCCCAGTCACTGTCTCGGTTCGATGGGGATTTACGTCTTCGCGTCGCGGTTCTTGTTCGAGCAGCTCTGCCGCGACGCCACGAAGCCAGGCAGCCGGCACGACTTTGGACGCGACATCATTCCCGGGCTGATCGACACGCACAAGGTGTACGCGTTCCCGTTTCGCGACGAAAACCGCAAGAGCGACGCCTACTGGCGCGATGTGGGAACGCTCGACGCCTATTTCGAAGCCAACATGGACCTGATCACGGTCGATCCGCTCCTCAATCTGTACGACGAGGTGTGGCCGATCCGGACGTTTCAGCAGAACCTGCCGCCGCCGAAGTTTGTGTTCGGCAGTCGGGGAGAATCGGACCGCTCGGGCCGGGCGATCGACAGCATCGTCTGCCAGGGGACGATCGTCTCTGGTGGTCTTGTCGAGCGGTGCGTCGTCGGTCCGCGGGTGCGCGTGAATAGCTACGCGCACGTCAGCGATTCGATCCTGTTCGAAGGGGTCGATGTCGGCCGGCATGCCCGGGTTCGCCGGGCGATCGTTGACAAGTGGGTCAAGATCCCACCCGGAATCGAGATCGGCTACGACCTGGAACTCGACCGCCGGAGGGGCCTCACCGTGAGCGACAACGGTATCGTCGTGATCGCCAAGGGGGATGGCCTCGAACACATGGTTGGGCCAGGGTAGGCGAGTGACTAGGGTGCGGGCATAGTCACGAAATAAAGGCCCTGGCGATTTAAGGTCGCCAGGGCCTTTTACGATCGTTCTCTTGTAGAAGCGACTCGCCGTTCCGCTAAGCCGAAGCCTTCCGCCGGTGTCGGCGTGCCATTCCGAGGCCGAGAATCGACAGGCCGCTCCACATGGCGAGGGTCATAGGTTCGGGGAGAGGCTCATCGGCGGGTGACGTTTGGGTCAAGATCAGCTGCGATTGGGCGGCGCCGCCGTTGGTGTAGGGTCCGCCGTCCGGTCCGACCGGTAGTTGACTCCAAAGGTTCATGACCAGGACGTACTGGAGATAGTGGCTGGCCTGTGCCGAGTTTGCCGCTGCCCAGGCCTCGATCTGAGTCTTGAAAGCTGTTGTTATGGAGTTGTATGTTCCATCCTGCGAGTCCCAAATAAACTGTTGCAGGTTGCCGGCGAACGTGCTGTCGTCGTACTGAAAGTAGGACGGACCAATCGCTGACTCCAGCAGCCCTTCGGCATAGAGACCGTAGGCATATTTTACATTGTTGGCAACTGCCACACCGGCGCTGCCCGCCAAACCTCCATTGTTGTACACGCGATTGTCGATCGTCGCGTAATAGGCCGTGTTAGGCACATAGGTCTCGCTCTCTTCAACGCAGAACGTCTTGTAGACCCAATTGTTGTCGACGTCGGTACTAGTGACGATCACGTCGATATTCTGCCAACCGCCGGAGGTTCCACTTCCATTAGTATCTAGTTGCACGAGGAACTCGCCGCCGTTTCCGCCATTCGAACCCGAGCCGCGAAAAACGGCACTGGAACCAGACAGGCCCGAGGAGGTCTGCAAGCGGACAATCTTTTCCGAATTCGTCGGACCGCTCAGCAAATGGGCCATCGTGGCCGCGGAGGTCAAAGCGGCGTTAGACACGAGGAGAGCCGCTACGGCGACACTCGCCAGCAAACTTCGCATGGTGCAACCTTGTTCTCTGTTCGCAATGGCGTAGATCGACGTGGCTCGGATGCCCGGCTCGCTTCTCTATAAGTTTATTGTCCACCGGTCAGGTATTCATTACAGTCGCGGGGTGGCAAGTGAAAAGATTTATTTACGATTTTCCTCTCGACGCGCGGCAACTCCCGTTCGCCCTCACGCGGAACGCGGGGTTTGACATGACGAGCAAGTCAAAAGTCACGTTGTGCGGAACCTGGGCAGAACCCGGGCGGTTGCGTTTGTGCTCAAATTCGTCGTCGTCGGCGTTCATGATGCACCGCCTTCTGCAAGTGCGGCGTCAATCTGGCGAGCAAGTTCCGCCGCCCTGATCCGATCGCTGTTTCCGGGAGATTACCTCCGCCAGTTTTTCCCGAAGGGCAAGGCTCTTGTAGCGCTTCTCAAAATCGTGGGGGCGCAGGTCCGTGACCAAGCGCTCGCGGCCGAACTTCGCCAGCAGCACCTCGCACGTTTTGTGGTGGCCAATGAACGTGCGCGACGAGAGCTTTCCGATTTTCCAGGTCGGTGCGTTTGCCGGCCAGGAACCTGTTGCACAGTTCGCGGTGCGTCAGTCCGTCGACCGCGGGGCGGGACGTGCGGCCAGCGAGTAGATCATCTTTCGGAGCGCGCAACCTTTTGGACCGCGGCCCCGCCAGACGGATCGATTGACGCCTTCCCGAAAAACTTGGTCTGACCCTGGTCGGACCTCGAATCTGCTCGGCCCACCGATCGCACTTGTGGGCATAGCGCGGGAAGTCGGCATGCGGCTTCCGCGGCAACGCAGCTTGGCTAGAATTGGGCTTGGCGTTCACCTCCAAGTTGTAGCGGATCGGCGGGCGTCAAGCAGTTTTTTCAGGCCGTGACGAAACTGCAATCGGATCGAGAACATGCGGCGCTTGCCCCCGTAGCTCAGCTGGATAGAGCAAGGGATTTCTAATCCCTAGGTCGCAGGTTCGAGTCCTGCCGGGGGTGTCTCCATATGTACACTACCTACGACAGGGAACGACTCCGCCCGACAATTCTCGGGTAAGTCGTCCCCTTTGTCGTTTGTGGTCGTGCCCTGGGTGACATGGACGGAGCCACCCTTTGCGCCACCCGGTGCGTCACCCTGGAGGGCCTGCTCGTAGTCGGCATCGGTCACTCGCCAATAGTGCTCCGCTGCGATCTCGCGGCTGTGGCCCAACCACTCCGCCGCGACATGGGCCGGATACTGCTTGGCCAGTTCCGTCGCTCGGCTCGCTCGCAGGTTCTGAAACATCTTCGGCCACGGCTTCAGGCCGGCCCTCTTGATGATCCGCTCCAGCTGCGTCCGAAGGTTGGAATTTTTGTCGCGGTATCGCACGATGACGTTCTCGGCGCCCTCGGCCGCGGCAAAGTAGCAAGAGTCGAGGTAGGGCCGAATCTCGGGGAAGATTGGGACAATCCGAATCCCGCCGGCGTCGTGGTGCTCGGTTTTAGTACTCCGGACGGTGAACCGGTTGCGTTCCCAGTCGATGTCATCCCACTTAATCGCCAGGAGTTCGCTGGGTGTCCGCAAGCCGCCGTACCGGGCCAAGGCGAAGATCAGCTGCCACTCGGCGTCGGGGCAGGATTCGAGCACTTTGGCGGCCTCCTCGCGGGTAACGAAGTAGTCTCGCTCGCGATTGGCTCGTACCTGGCAGTCCTTCATGCCGTCGAAAGGGTTCTCGGTGATCAGCTTCTTACGAAGTGCAGCGCGGAAGAACTGCTTCGCGCGTCCGCAGTGTCGA
>JALORD010000570.1 GCA_025459145.1 Pirellulaceae bacterium
CGCGGTTGTCGATCCGGAGGCCTTAGCTCGTGCGCTTGAACCGGTGGGCGATGGTCGGGCACGAATCGCGGCATTACGAGAGCTGTCCGAAAAAGATGCCTCAGTGGTACACGCGCTGAGCCTGATTCGGAATCGACCGCTGGATTGGGCAGCTATCTACGATGTCATCGAACTGCTCACAAAGCAGAAAGCGGTCAATCCCAAGAGCCGAGAGCTTGTCCGACATCGCCGAACGGCAGCCTTCTACCGGCATTCAGGTAATCCGAAACCAAGTACTTTGCCTGGCGATCCGCCGGCGATCGAAGAGTCGCGTGCATATGTCCTTGGCTTGTTGCGGTCATGGCTGGAGTTGAAATTGCGGTAATGGATTTCGCCCACTAGGGGGAGACGCCGCTGTGCGATTACTCGGCCCGTCGTGGGCCTCGCCCTTCGGGCCCGCCTGCGGCGGTTCAACAATCGTTCCCGCGATTGTTGTCGATGACGGCACGGTGCGCCGTCATCCGCGGAAAGGTTGGGCGAGGTAAGAGGAGGACGAAGAAAATGCCGAGATCGGAAAACAAACGCTGCAATCGAAAACCGCGAACAGTACGTCAGTTGCGCACCGTGATCGCCCGGCTGCCGGCAGATCGGCCGCGTGAGTATCCGGGCAAGTTGTTCAAGACACAGAAAGAGCATTGGCTGGGTTGGCTGAAGTATTACAACACGGAGGGGGCGTACGGTCGCCGGGCGGGCATGAACCGCGACGCGCGATATGCGTACAACCACATCGTCGAGCCGAAGATGCTGCTCTGGTTGATTCCGGCGGCGGGAGTAAAGCCAGCACTGGTGCGCGCGGCACGTGCGGCGGCCAAGGGACCGAAGACAATGATGGCGCAGTCAGCAGCGGTTCGGCGGGTAGTGCCGTGGGAAACTGTTGAAGCTGCGCTGTGGCCGGGTGAGTAGGCGCGGCCGCCGAGGCGGCTGGACGAAGGAGCCGTCTCTAGAGAGATTCGGCGAGGGAGGCTCGCCCTGTGAGCTCAGGACCCGCGATCGTCGATGGCGTGCTTTTCTTTGGAGACGCGGCTTGTCCCCGAACTTGAAAGCGAACTGCCCGATCTATCTCCTGTCCACGACACTGCCCTGCTGGAAGTGCGGACGCGAGCAGACGGTGATCGCGCTGGCAGTGCATTCCGGCGTCACTGTCGAGGACGGTGAGGAGCTCGAGTTCGGCGACCCGGCCGACCAATCGGACTCGGTGATGCTCACCTACATCGAGATGCTGCCGAGCGAGGTGCTCACGGCAGCTGTAGAGATCAACCCGCGGTTTGAGCGACGGAGTTCGAAGACGGCGGACACAGCCTACTACTGCAACGGTTGCGACTGTGGAGCGTTTGCCGGAGATCACTACCTGTTCAGCGATCCGGGTGAGGGGTTCTTTCCGACGACCGCTGAAGAAGCAGCGCGAATTCACTACCAGCGGCTGCCTTTCAAGGGCGTGATGCCGTTCAACGCCTCGTGGTCGCATGGGACGGGGAGGCTGATTTTGGGGCACGGGCAGCGTGAGCCGGCGGATGTCGTCGGCGGAGCTGACCAATGAAGGTGTTTGACTATCGCGAAAGGGACCCGCTGCCCCTCGAGTCAATGTTTCCGACGGACATTCTCGACGAACCCTGGATCGTGTATCACGGGACGTCCGGGGCGCTCGCGGCGGAGATCGACACGAATGGGATTCGGGCGGCCCGGTCGATAGTGGATTCGAACGCCATCGAGCGGATCGTCGGAGTGTTCGAACGACTGGATTGGGGTGGGACGCACGGCGGCGGGTATCCGGTGCTCGCCGCGTTCTCGACGTTCGACGTGAGCCAGGGGCGGCCTGTTTTCCTTGGAGAGTCGGCGCTACGTGTGACGACATTCGCTGCTGCAGACTTCGCGGGTGGTGAGGTGGCACGAGCAGTGCACCATGCGCTGGCCGATCTGCGACGAGTGGTGGACGGAGACTGGCCAGCGAATGTCCGGCCCGAAGATCGCCCGGCGGCGATTACGCCGGAGGCCATTCACGGTGTGGCGCGAACACTCGAAGAGCTGGGGAATCTGCGCCAGGCGATCGCGGAGATACGGGCCGGGCATACTCACGGTGTCGTGTACGCCGTTCGGTTGCAACCGGGCGACCTGGTGCGGGCCAAGCATCATAAGCAAATGGGATTGATGATCGACGGTGGCGTACCGGCAGAGCGGCTGGTGGCGAAGGCGTTGCTTCCTGCGTCATTCGAGCGGTCGATCGGACTGAATGATAGGCGAGCGCAGTTCATCAACGAGAGCCCAATCCTGTCGGTAATCCGTCTGGTGGAGGAACTGAAGAAGAGTCTGCCGGGCGTGCCGGAGGAGGCGCTTGCTGCAGCGCTGAAGGCAACCGGCATGAGGTTGGATTGACGCAGCGGATCGGCGGCACAGATTCGCCAAGTTATGTGAAGCCGCACACCACGGTGTATCCGGTTTGGTATAGTTCGAGCCGTGCATCAAGAGTGGAGCTGACGCTCCCGCCAACCTGCCGACCCGGGCAAGGTGGAACCCCGACAGGGGGATGCGGCCGAACCCGGCAACGATTCGGGAATGTCCGCTCAGTGCGTCAGCTTCTGGTTCAACGATTGAACTGGAGGCAAAGTTGTGGGAAGTCCAATCATCTCCGTGCCGGCAGTGCGTGCGACGCTGGCGGCCAATATCAAAGCGTGTCTTGAGCACCTCGAATGGAGCGAGAGCGAGTTGGCCCGGCGCTCGGGGGTCAGCCAGAAGCAGGTCAACAACATCGTGCGGGAGCGCAACGGTTGCAGATTTAACAGCCACAGCACCCGAAGGTTCTGTCGTCAAATGGTATGCTGCCTCATCAGGAGGGTCAGCCCTTGCCAATGGAACAACCTTAACAAACGGAACAACTTATTATGGTGAAAGTGAAAACTCAACCACGGGATGTAAAAGCCTTCTCAGGACAGCAGTTTCAGTGACCATTCATGCTTTACCAAATACTTCTGCCATAACCGGAGCGATTCGTTTAGCCTGCATCCCAGAACCAGTACTCTGGAGTTTAAGGACAAAATCAATCTTCTGCCCCTCTTCTCCAACGATATCCCGTATAATTTGGGTTGCTAATGGGGATTTTGGATAAAAGGATTCATCACCAAAAACAAGATTCTCATATGTGGGATATCTCCCTAGTTTGGCAGTCCCAGTGAATTTACCAGCAGTCCAAGTTACGCCACGGGCAAAAGATACTACCGGCCCCTTCTCAGTCCTTAACC
>JALORD010000571.1 GCA_025459145.1 Pirellulaceae bacterium
CCGACCATCCGGACCGTGCTCGTCGAGCAGTTCTGCTCGTGGTCAGCGTGGACGATGAGAAGCAGGTTGAGCGCGGCCACCGCATCGGGATCGACTTCATACGGTTCGCACGGCACCGCGAACATCATCTGCAGGAAGTTCGCCGTGTATGACAGGTCATTCTGCGGATACACGAACGGCTGTCCCGCCGATTTCTTGTAGCTGTATGCGGCAATCGTCGGCAGTTTGGCCAGCAGCCGATGGATCGACACCTCGACCTGCCGCGGATCGCCAGGATCGAGCGAGTCCTGGTAAAAGGTCGACAGCGCGCTCACCGCTGCCGAGAGAATCGCCATTGGGTGCGCATCGCGAGGAAAGCCGCCGAAGAACTTCCGCATGTCTTCGTGCAGCATTGTGTGCCGCAGGATCGACGAGCGAAACGTCGACAGCTCCTTCTCGTTCGGCAACTCGCCGTAGATCAATAGGTGCGCGACTTCGAGGAAGTCGCACTTTGAAGCGAGCTCCTCAATCGGATAGCCGCGATAGCGGAGGATTCCCTGCTCGCCATCCAGAAACGTCACGCTGCTGCTGGTCGACCCCGTGTTGGCATATCCTTCGTCGAGCGTCGTACAGCCGGCCGTGGCGAGCAGTTTGGATATATCGAGTCCGCGTTCTCCTTCCGAACCCACGACAACGGGCAATTCATACTGTTTGCCGTCGAGCGACAAACGGGCCAGATCACTAGCGGCAGCGGGTTTCTCCATCACGGAGCTCATCGGTGAGGCCTCGAGTGGCTGATAGAACGCAGGGCTGAAAGATCGCGGAACGAACAACCAGAAACTACCCGTGCAGGCAGTATAGCGGGTCGGCATCGACGAGTGTAGGCTCGGCAGGCACGAGGGATTCGCCGCTCTTCTACAGAGCGAATTGGCCTCTTTGGCATCTACCGCGGCACGCTGGCGCCCGGCTGATACGGCTGTCGAGCGAGTTCCGGTTGTTCGTCGTAGATCGTCCAGACTGCGACGCCGACACGGAGCGACTCGACCGCCTTTTTGAAATCCACCTCGCGCTTTTTCTGCACGATGGCTTCTTTAATCGAGGGCTGCGCCTCGAGAAATGCGACCTGGTGTTCGTCCTGGCGCTCCGTCACACGGATGATGTGCACGCCCCGCTCGTCCTCGAGGATCTGGCTGAGTTTTCCCGGCTCGAGCGTGAAGATCGCCTGATCGATGGTCTTCGAAGCGAGACTCCCCTTGGTGGTCCAGTCGTACGCGCCGCCTTCCTTGGCCCGGGGTTCCTCCGAGTGTTTCTTGGCGATCGTGGCAAAAGGGGCCCCAAAATAGACTTCGTTCCCCATTTGCGCGAGCTTGTTCCAGGCGTCATTGCGCGTCGGATGGTTTGCAAACTTCACGGTCAACAGCTCAAACCGCGCCTTCGCCGGGACGGCAAACTCATCCGCGTTGGCGGCGTAGTAGTCGAGCATCTCCTCATGCGTCACTTCGGGATTGGTCGTCATTTGCCGACTGAGCGTGCTGCGTCCCAGAATGTTCTCGCCGTAAAAGCGAATCTGCTTGTCGAGCGATGAACCGTACCGCCGCAGCACCGTGTCGAGTTCCTGCATCGTCTCGCATTGGTGCTGCTTCATCAGCATCGCAAGTCGCGGCAGCGTCGGATCGCGGCGCATGAGTTCCTGAACCCGCTCGGGCTTGGCGTTGGCAACCTTCTCGCGCATTGCCAGCAAGTCCTTTTCGAAGCTATCGCGCATCTTCCGCTCGATGCCGGTCCGCGCTTCGACCAGTTTGTCGCGCCCGGCGTTCTTTTCAAGTTGCCGCTCAAATTCGAGATACATCAGCTTGGTGTCGACGAACTGCCGCAGGTATTGCCGTGTCAGATTCTCGCGCAACTTTTCGAGTTCCTGCCGTTCGTAGTCGCTGGTGACCTGAGCGGTCAGAGGCGCCAGGATCTGTTCCACCGTGGGTCCGATTTCGCCGTACAGAATGTGTCGATCGCCAACGACCGCCACGGTTCGTGTGGGTTCAAAAAGCTCTGCTCCCGCGACGGGCATGGGCGCTGCAGGAACCGCTGTCGGTCCCACGGCATTCAAATCCGGGCTGGCAATTGGTCCCACACCTTGTCCCGACGGAATGCCCGTTGTCGGAGGAGGTGATGCGGGGGGCGTGATGGGGACTGCTCCGACGGACGGCGTGACGGCCGGAGCTGGTGGTCCCGGAGCGGTTGCCATGGGGGCACCGGCCGGCTGACCCGCTGAGGGAACAAACCCCGGCGGCGTGTATCCCGGGGGCGGGGGCAGCGGATAGCGCTGCGGAACCTGGACCTGCGCGGAAGGTCCGCTCGGCTGATAAGCGTCTCCTCGCTGGCCGGGCGATGGCGCGAACTGCCCGGCCGCGCTGCGCAGACCAAGCGCCATGATTCCCAGCGTCAGGAGCCGAACGACAAGTTGCATCACGTGGTTAGCCCTGAAGCAAGCCGAGAGAGACCGACAAAACGGCGTATCCCTGAACGAAGAGTCGAGATCGAAACGTGTCCCAGAGAATGCCCAGACTCGGAGCGCGCACTGGCTGCCCGCGCGGGATTTAAACCGAAAGCCACAGTTTCAGGCGGCGGGATCATAGAAGCCTAGCCAGGGGGCTGCAAGACAGATTTTGTCAAAGCCAGTAGTTTGTCGGGCGTCATAAACCCTTTCGGGATCGGCAGATACGCACTCCGCTCGTCGACAATCCGCAGTTGCCCGCGGCGCAGTTTCGCTAGCTGCTCGATCCGGGTCCGGTTGGAATAGCGGAAGACGACGAACTGCTCCTCGAGGTAGATCGACGAAATCTGCCAGAGCGACGCCTCCATCTTGAGTTCCGCGAGGGCCATCAGCCGCTCGACGGGGGGCGGCGGCGGGCCGAATCGATCGATCAGCTCGCTCCGCAGATCGTCCAGCTCGTCGAATCGGGCGATCCGCGTAAACCGCCGATACAAGTCGATCTTCATCCGCAGATCGGGAATGTAATCGGCCGGCAGGAACGCATCGCCGGGCAGATTCACATCGACTTCGAGCGTCGTCCGCGCCGGCAGGTTTTGCAGCTTCCGTACTGCACTTTCGAGCAATTGGCAGTACAGTTCGTAGCCGACCGCCGCGATGTGGCCGCTCTGCTGGGTGCCGAGCAGGTTGCCCGCGCCGCGAATCTCCAGATCGCGCATCGAGATGGCAAAGCCGGCGCCCATTTCGCTGAACTCTTCGATCGCCCGCAGCCGCCGCGCGGCATTGGGCGTCAGGTACTT
>JALORD010000140.1 GCA_025459145.1 Pirellulaceae bacterium
CCTCGCAGGGAAGTGTGTTTTGACGAGCGAGATGTCCAGACGCACTTTGAATCTCCGGTCGCCTGCATTTTGCCGCCGGACCTGTCACAATGGCGGCACGTTCCGTCCGCGTCCTCCCTGGGAGTTCCTTCGATGCCCCGCCATGCCCTTTCTCGCCGGCAGTTTCTCTCCACATCCGCCGCGGCCGTTGCGGCCGGTTCGCTCGCGGCGCCGAAGCTGCTTCGCGGCCAGAACCGCAGCAGCAAGCTGAACATTGCGTTTATCGGCGTTGGCGGGCGGGGTGGGGCCAACTTGCAGGCGATCGCCCGCACGGCTGACGAAAACGTCGTCGCCCTGTGCGATGTGAATGGGAACAACCTCGATGCAATGGCCGAGCGGTATCCGAGTGCCCGCAAGTACCGCGACTTCCGCAAGCTGTACGACGAGGCGAAGGATATCGACGCGGTGGTCGTCAGCACGTGCGAACATACGCATGCCTATGCCACGCTGCCGGCTCTGCAGCTTGGTAAGCCCGTGTACTGCGAAAAGCCGCTGACCTTGAACGTCGCCGAGGCGCGGATCGTGTCCGAAGCGGCCAAGAAGGCCCGCGTCGCCACGCAAATGGGGACGCAGATTCACGCCACCGCCAACTACCGCCGCGTCGTCGAGCTGATCCAGTCCGGCGCGATCGGCAAAGTGGGCGAGGTCCACGTCTGGGTCGGTCGGGCCTGGGGACTGCAATCGAAAGAAGAAGCCGAGGCCAATCGCGACATTGTGTTCGTCACCGAGCGGCCGCGGGAAGAGCAGCAGCCGCCGGCCTATCTCGACTGGGATCTGTGGATCGGCCCGGCGCCGATGCGGCCGTACCACGAGGTCTATTTTCCCGGGCCGAAGTGGTACCGCTGGTGGGACTTTGGCAACGGGACGATGTCGGACCTGGGGAGCCACTGGAACGACCTGCCATTCTGGGCCCTGAAGCTCGATGCGCCGCGGACGATCGAAGCGTTCGGCCCCGATCCGCACCCGGAGATCGCCCCGGCCTCGATGCGGGCGGTCTACGAGTACGGCCCGCGGGGAGACATGCCCGCCGTGAAGCTCACCTGGTACCAGGGAACGCACAAACCGGCGATCTGGCAGGAGCATCCGCTCGTGAAGAGCTACGGCAGCGGCGTGCTGTTTATCGGCGAAGGGGGGAAGATGCTCCTGGCCGATTATGGCCGGCACGTCCTGTTGCCGGAGGACGAGTTCAAGGACTTCGTCCGACCGGAGCCGTTCATCCCCGATTCACCGGGCCAGCAGCAGCAGTGGCTCGATGCGATCCGCAACGGCACCCCGACCGACAGCCCGTTCGATACCTACGCAGGGCTACTTACCGAAGCCAACCACCTGGGCAACGTCGCCTTCCGCGCCGGAACGAAACTCGAGTGGGATAGCGCGGCCATGCGGGTGACGAACACCCGGGCCGCGGACCCCTTCCTAAGCCGCGAGCCGCGAGCGGGCTGGTCGCTGGGGTAAGGCGGCGAGCGGGGCGGTTGGGCGCGTGCTACCGAAGTGAGATCGTTCTTCACGCGGAACTGTGGGGATCGCGGAGCGTGGAACGTTGTCTGTGCGACACATGCCCAGCGGGACCACGCCGATTGCCGTGTAACAATCGTCCCTTCGCCGTTGCAGGGGGCGCCTTGGGAGAATTCTACGCGAAGAGAGCAATCGGCAGGCCAGTGCCTCCGGGCGCCGCGGATCGGCGCGCGACCTTCCCGGCAACGTCAAGATTCGATCCTCCCGGGCGAATATCTGTCTGAACTTGTGGAGGCTCCAGCAATGTCGGCAGGTGCAGCAGCCAGCTCGGCAGCAGCGGCGGAACGACGCCGGCTGCTAGCGCAGGAGGAAGAAGAGATGACCCCCTATTCACCGACTGATTTGGCCCAAGACTGGGAATTCAAGATCGTCCGCTCGGCGATGGGGCGATTCGGCAATCCCGCGTTCCTGTAGCGGGTGCTCGCCGACGAAGCGCGGGCCGGTTGGGTGCTGGTCGAAAAGTTCGACCAGAGCCGGATTCGCCTGAAGCGCCCGGCAGCGGCTCGCGAGCGGGACGGCAAACTCGACTTCGATCCCTACCGGACTGAGGCGGGGACGCCGCAAACAATCCTGACCCTGGCGATCCTGGGCGGCATTTTGGGGTTCTTCCTGATGATGGTCCTGCTCGCTTCGGTGCTCCGGTGACCGTGCTGTTGTAGAACCAGTCGGACGGAGAATCGATGCTGACTGCGTTCATTGCCGTACTCAACCTGCCAACGTACTTCCTCTTGGGCCGGCTCATCTTCGGCAGCTGGCAGGAGACCGGCGCAGCGATCGTGGCCGGATTTCAATTCCTGGGAAGAAGGCACAGCACGATCGAACACTTGGCGGAGCTGGCCGACGAGAGTTACGAACCCCCCGACTATTGGCTGGTGGGGAAACTGGTCTGGTTCGTATTCAGTGCTGCATCGCTGGTGGCGGTGCAAGTGAAGATTGTCGGTTGGCTGTTGGGCGCCGAGTGAGCCACGCGGTGGAGCGCGGCGAGTGGCTGGGCCGCGTCATCGAATTGGCGACGATTCGGAGTGGGGCGGAACTTCGAACGCAGGATGGTAGGCGACCCTGCCACGTGGGAATTTGTGATCATCGACCGCATCGCGGGCCGGATCGGTCAGCGGCAGCGCGAGGAAGTATTCCTCGGGGACTCCCGGCAGCTTCAACCCTTCGAGTGGGCGAAAGCCGAACCGCCGGTAGTAGTGAGGATCGCCCAGGACCACGCAGCCGGCGGCATGCCGTTGGCGCAGTTCGCGAAGCCCCGCCTGGACGAGGAGGGATCCGATTCCCTGGCGCTGCCGCGGAGGCGCGACCGACAACGGTCCCAGTCCGAACCACTCGATCGACTGGCCATCGATCGTGACGGGTGAGAAGGCGATGTGTCCGACGATCTCGCCCGTAGGGGGTTCTGCGAGGGGCGGTGATGGTGGGGACTGTGTTGCTGTGAGCTGGGACGCGACGGACTGGGCCGCGAGAGACTGGGCCGCGAGAGACTGGGCAACCAGGGAAATGGCCAATGAGCCGCTCGTTCGCAGGGCGTCGACGATCAGGTGTTCGGTCTGGCTGCTGTGGGGCGCGTCGCGAAAGGCCGCGCGGGTGACCGCGGCGATGGCGGGTACATCGGCGGGGGACTCGGGGCGAATGATAACGGTAGAGGCCATGGAACTTTGCTCGACAGGCAGCCCCAGAGAAGGGCTATCAACGCTGGCATGTGCCAATTTGTATACTAATGCAGATATCGTCCGCGAGCGACTCCGCGGCAGCGTGGCCATTTTCTGCTTGGAATTGCAGCGGGGCCCGATTAGTCTAAGGAAGAGGTTGGGAGCGGCGCACCGGCAAGTCTGCGCTAGCGGCAGCCAACTGAAACGACTTCCGTCTGCTGGGGCAAGGCAGGTGGAAGGCGGGCCAGCAGGGGATTGGCAGGAACTTTCGAATTTCTGAAGGGTACATCGTATGACGCGCTCGTTGGTACGTGGCACGTGGGTCGTCGCGCTGCTCGCGGCTTTGCCGGTGGTCGCGCTGGGTGCAAGTCCGTCGAAGAAGGCCGCTGCCCCGCCGGCCGAGGCGGTGGAGCTGTTCGCCGCCATGGAGAGCGGCGACATCGAGGTGAAAGTGATCCCCAAAGATTCCAAAGGGGGAAACATCACCGTCAAAAACAACACTGATAAGCCCCTGACCATCAAGATGCCGGCGGCGTTCGCGGGCGTGCCTGTTCTGGCGCAGCTCTGTCCCGGCGGCGGCTTTGGCGGCTGTCCCGGCGGAGCTGGCGGTGGAGGAGGCGGCGGCGGAAATCAAGGATTCGGCGGCGGAATGATGGGCGGCATGGGCGGCGGCATGGGGATGATGGGCGGCATGGGTGGTATGGGCGGCATGTTCAATGTGGCCCCCGAGAAGGTCGCCAAGATCAAGTTCGGCGCAGTGTGCCTTGACCACGGCAAGGAAGACCCCAGCCCGCATGTCGAATACAAACTGGTCCCGATCGAGAGCTATGCGAAGGATCCAGCGATCACCGAAGTGATCAAGCTGATGGTCCGCGGCAAGCTCGATCAGCACTCGGCTCAAGCGGCTGCCTGGCATCTGCAGAACGGCCTGACCTGGGAAGAAATGGCCCGCAAGATCGGTGCGAAGCACTTGAACGGCACGGTCGAACCGTACTTCACCGCCGCTCACCTGCAGCGGGCCATGGCAGCCACGCGGTTCGCTCAAGAAGCGGCCGAGAAGGCAGCGGAGCAGACTCCTGCTCAGCCGTCGATCGGCGAGACGATCAGCGTCCAGGCGGGTGAGTAGTTTCGCCAGCGACTCGCTTACGTAAAAGACAAAACGCCCCGGGCCAAGCCTGGGGCGTTTTCTTTGCGTCCGCGGCGCCCCGGCGTTCTCTCGCTGCCGGGGGCGCCGTTCTTTGCTCCGCCGGCCCTAAAACTCCGCACTTCCCGGCGTCCGCGGGAATGGGATGACGTCGCGGATATTGGCCATGCCGGTGATGAACTGGACGGCTCGTTCGAGCCCCAGGCCGAACCCCGCATGCGGCACCGTGCCGTAGCGCCGCAGGTCGCAGTACCACCAGTAGTCCTCGCTCCGCAGCCCCTGCTCGGCCATCCGCTGGGTGAGTACATCGAGCCGCTCCTCGCGCTGGCTGCCGCCGATGATTTCGCCCACCTTCGGGACGAGGACATCCATCGCCCGGACCGTGCGGCCGTCGTCGTTTACCCGCATGTAAAACGGCTTGAGTGTGCGCGGATAATCGTGCAGGATCACCGGCCCCCGAAAGTGCTTTTCGGTCAGATACCGCTCGTGTTCGGACTGCAGATCGATTCCCCACTCGACCGGAAACTCGAACTTCTCGCCGGACTTTTGCAGGATCTCAACTGCTTCCGTGTACGGCAGTCGGTGGAACTCGCAGGCCACGATTTTCTCGAGCGTTTCGATCGTCGTTTTGTCGTAGTGCTCGTTGAAGAAGGCCATGTCGTCGCCGCACCGGTCGAGAGCATCGCGGAACAGGCGCTTCAGGAATCGCTCGGCGAGGTCCATGTTGTCAACCAGATCGTAGAACGCGACCTCCGGCTCGACCATCCAGAACTCGGCCAGGTGCCGCGACGTGTTGCTGTTCTCGGCCCGAAAGGTGGGACCAAACGTGTAGATCTTGCCGAGCGAGCAGGCAAAAATCTCCCCTTCGAGTTGGCCGCTGACCGTGAGATACGCGGGCTTGCCGAAGAAATCGAGCTCATGGCGGATGGGCGAGCCGTCGCGGGGGAGCTTGTCGAGCTCGAGCGTCGTCACGCGGAACATGGCCCCCGCCCCTTCGCAGTCGCTGGCGGTGATGATCGGCGTATGAACGTAGAGGAAGTCTTCCTCCTGGAAGAAGTCGTGAATGCTCCGGCAGACCGAGTTGCGAACCCGGGCCACGGCGCCAAAAGTGTTCGTCCGCGGCCGCAGGTGGGCCCATTCGCGTAGTTTTTCGAGCGAATGCTGCTTCTTTTGCAGCGGGTAGCTTTCGGGGTCGGCGAGTCCCAGGACCGTGATTTTGGCGGCGAGCAGTTCGGTCGCCTGCCCTTTGCCGCCGGAAGGTTTGATCTCCCCTTCGATGGCGACGCTGGATCCGGCCGTGAGGTGCTTCACTTCGGTCTCGTAATTGGCCAGATTGCCGTCGGCCACCACCTGCAGATTGGCGAGCGACGAACCGTCGTTGACCTCCAGAAAGCTGAAGCCTCCCTTGCTGTCGCGGCGGGTACGAATCCACCCCTGAACCAGCACTTGCTGGCCGATCGCGGCGGCCTGCCGGGCGTGCTTCACCGAAATGCGCGTCACCATCGAGTCCATCCTGGTTGGGTTGTGTCGATAAGAGATCCTGTCGCCAGCGCCCCCTCGCCGGCTGCCTGCGACTTCTGGCGAGCTATCGTTGGGGCTGGCTACCGGGGCCTTCATTCTGGCCCCATTGCGACTTTCTGGAAAGTAATCGCCGGCGAGCGGCAACCCGACTCTCGCAGCGCGAGTGGACTTGTCTCCCCGATTCACGGGGACGCACGAGCGGCCCTTATGCTCCCTAGAGACGGCAAAAGCGGGAAACCTCGTTCCGGTCGTAGGGGTGCTTCCGCATGGCGACGCAAACTGAACACAGTTTCTACCCCCTTTGGGACAACGGCGAGCTAGTTTTGATTGTGCGACAACGCGCACCCTCATTGGCCGCGCCGTCCCCGTCAATTTCCTTGCTGTGCTTGGCCCCATGGCCCATACGACCGACCCGCTGCACGCCCCCCGAGCTGCCAAAGGCTGGTCGCTAGTCACTCATGGTGACGGCGAAGTGCTCCCTTTGCGCTCGCTGCCGTGCCGCATCGGCAGGCAACCAGGGCTGCCAGTCCGCGTGATTCACCCGACCGTCTCGCTGGTCCATGCCGAACTGCGGCTGGAAGGGGAGACGCTCATGCTGGTGGACCTTAACAGCCGGAATGGGACGTATGTGAACGGCCAACGGATCGTGGCCCCCCAAGCGGTGGTGTTGGGAGACCTCGTGCAGTTCGGTGCGGCGGTGTTTCGCCTGAACAATGAGCAGCGAACCTGCCTCGCTGCGACCAGCTGCTCCGAAGACATGGGAGACCTGGCGCTCGCCATTGCCCAGTTCGACAAACTGATCGACGAGCAGGTGGTGACGCCGCACTTTCAACCGATCGTCGACGCCACAACTGGCGAGACAATCGCCTACGAAGCGCTGGCCCGCAGCCGACTGTATGGCCTCGACAATCCGGCCATCATGTTCAAGGCGGCGGAGTTCTTTCAAAAAGAAGCCCAGCTCAGCCGGATGTTGCGGGTCGAGGCGCTCCGCCGCGGTGCGCCGCACGCGCCGCCGCAACTGTTCCTCAACACGCATCCAGCAGAGCTGAGCGAACTGAAGCCGCTGCTCCTGTCGCTCGAGGATCTGCGACGCGACTATCCCGATTTTCCCCTGACGCTCGAAGTGCACGAAGCGTGCGCCGTCGATGCGGCCACGATCAAAATGCTCCGGCTGGTGCTCGACGACTTAGGGATGAAGCTGGCCTACGACGACTTTGGCGCGGGGCAGGCCCGGCTGCAGGAACTGATCGACGCCCGGCCCGACTACCTTAAGTTCGACCGCAAGCTGATTGCCAATCTGGATGTGGCCGATCCCGATCGGCTGCAATTGGTCGAGTCGCTGGTCGTGCTGGCCCGGCAGCTCAAGATTTCGACGCTGGCCGAAGGGATTGAAACGGCTGGTGAGGCCGAGGCTTGTCGCCGCTTGGGATTCGAGCTGTTCCAGGGCTATTTCTTCGGCCGCCCGCAGGCCCATCCGACCGTCTCCGCGGTTCCCGCCCATATCGAGGATCGGCCACGTAAGCGCGGGGATACGACGGTCACAATGCCGACGCAGCACTGAAGCCAGCGCGGGATTGGCTTACGCCGGTTCCGCGAAAGGATTCGCGCCGGCGGCCCCAGGCATCGGAAACGCGCGGTACTTCTCGACCAGTTCGTAGCGCTGCTCCTGGTGGCGCTGGGTCTTGCGGATCAGCAGGATCTGCAAAATGTGCAGCGGAATGTCGCAGAGCGCGCCGGCGGCGATCGAAACGTAGCTGAGGGCGAGCAGACCATCGATCGTCTCGGCTTCCCCCGACATGCGAAAGATCACCTGCCCCAGAACCCCGCTGACGATTCGCAGCCCCCACCACCAGCCGACGATCGCACCGCTCGCTGGCTCGCCGAGCACTTGCCCGCTCAGTGTGAAGCGGTTCGGGTCGCTCTCGTTCCACAGCTCGCGAACGACCTGATACGGCCGGAACAGGTTCATGATCGGGACGAAGAACCATCCCACCGCCCAACCGGGAGTGAACTGGATTTCGTGGGCGTCGAGCGCGGGCAAGTTGGCGTAGGCCCGGTAAATCCAGACCACGAGCGCCACCAACGAACCAAGAGCTGCCGCCAGGCTGATCATCGAGATGAAGACGTGGCGGGTATCGTTCGCCTCGGCGGCCGCCGGATCGACCCCAACGGTTTGAGCGGTCTCGAGGAGTTGAATCTGCATCACCAGCGATCCGATCTCCAGTACCGCGCAGACGATGTACGCGGCCGCCAGGAACGTCGCGATATTCGCCCGGCCGCGGGCCGAACGGTAGTCGGCCACGCTCGCCTTCATCAATGTGGAGGGCGCGAAATCCGGCGGCGCGGCGGCTTGGGGGGAGGCATAAGGATTGGAAACGTCGTCCATCGTGTCGCCTTTGCTCGGTGGGTCTGATACAAAGTTCCGTCGGGCGCTGGCCGCGGGCCAACTGGCTTCAGGTGCTTGGGCGGAACTTAAGGGCTCCGAACTCCCGCACCCGATCGCGAATTGCCGGTTCGACCGGCAGCCGTTCCATGCTGCTCGCGCCATAGAAGCCGACAATTCCCTCAGTGTGATCGAGAATGTACTGGGCGTCCGCCGGTTCGGCGATCGGTCCGCCGTGACAGAGCACGAGAATATCGGGGTGTACCCGCTTGGCCGCGTCGTGCATCGCCTGGACCTCGCGGGCCGCCTCGTCGAGCGTCACGGCCGACTCCGCGCCGATTGAGCCCTTGGTCGTCAGCCCCATGTGCGGGATCAGGATGTCCGCCCCGGCCTGGGCCATTGCTTTCGCTTCTTCGGGATTGAAGCAGTAGGGCGTCGTGAGCAACCCCAGTTCGTGGGCCGTGCGGATCATGTCCACTTCCAGGCCGTAACCCATCTCGGTCTCTTCCAGGTTCTGCCGAAAGCGGCCGTCGATCAGGCCAACCGTCGGAAAATTCTGCACGCCCGAAAAGCCGGCGGCATCCACCTCGCGAAGAAACAGCTTCATCAGGCGAAAGGGATCAGTGCCACAGACTCCCGCCAGGACGGGCGTTTGGCGGGCGACGGGAAGTACCTCTCGGGCCATCTCCATGACGATCGCATTGGCGTCGCCGTAGGGCATCATCCCGCTCAGGCTGCCGCGCCCCGCCATCCGGAACCGGCCGCTGTTGTAGATCACCAAGAGATCGATCCCGCCGGCTTCCGACATCTTGGCGCTGATTCCGGTCCCCGCCCCACCGCCAATGATCGGCTGGCCAGCGGCGACTTTGGCCCGAAGACGGGCGAGAATTTCGGTGCGGGAGAAGAGGGCCACGTTAATAGTCTCTCCTGAATAGTGCGAGAAATACGGCTGCGTTTATCGCGGCAATGATCGCCAAGATCGCCGCAGTGGCGACAACATAACGTTTGAATCGTGGACGCAGTGGCTCGTCGCTGAAAAATACTTCGAGCAGCAAGTAGGCCGCATAAATGAGCAGCGGACAAAACAAGACGCCAATCAGAGCCGACTTGAAAGCCCGTACCGCGTCGTCTTCGCGCGACGAGCGCTCGTCGTAGGCACCGGCGTCTTCTTGAATGTCGTCGAGCATCGGCTAGTCGGGCTGGCGGCTGCCCAGGAGTTCGAGGAGTTTGGTTGCCGCCGCCGCCGCGAACTCGGCATCGTTGATGTGCCGGTCCAGCTCGACGATCTCGACGCTGCCGCGCGTCCGGCGAATGCCCTCAAACAGCGCGTCACGGGCCGCCGGATCATCGAACGGCTGTCCGGTACGGTCGATCGCAGAAACTCCCTGAAGCGGCAACATAATACTTGCTGGCCCGTGGGCCGCAGCCACCTTGCTGCCAAGTTCCTCGCCGAGCCGAGTATTCTCCTCGGGTGTTGTTCGCATCAATGTGATGCTCGCATTATGGATATGGAACTTGCGGTCGGCGAACTTCGCGGGGACCGTCTCCCGCGGACCGAAGTTGACCATGTCGAGCGCCCCGACCGACACCACTTGTGGAATTCCCAGTTCTCCGGCCGCGGTGAGACGCGTCGGCCCGGCCGAGAGGACGCCGCCGACCAGTTCGTCGGCCAGTTCAGTCGTCGTAATGTCGAGGACGCCCGCAATCATCCGGTCGTGAATGAGCGATTCCATCGCCTGTCCGCCGCTTCCTGTAGCGTGAAAGACGAGGACTTCGTACCCGGCCGCTTCGAGAATCTGCCGGGCCTGCTGCACGCAAGGGGTCGTTACGCCGAACATCGTGGCAGCGATGAGGGGCTTGTCGGTTTCGGCAGCAGGAAGGCTGAACTTCGAACCCACCGACACCATGCCCGCCATCGCCGCCGCGGCCTGTCCGAGCACCAGCCGGCTGATCCGGTTGATCCCTGCCAGGTCAACCACCGAATTGAGCATCAAAATGTCTTTGTCGCCGACATACGGCCGCACCTGGCCGCTGGCGAGCGTGCTCACCATGAGCTTGGGCACGCCGAGCGGCAAGGCCCGCATCGCCGCGGTGCCAATCGTGGTGCCCGCCGAGCCGCCGATTCCCAGGATGCCCGTCAGCCGGCCCGCGGCATGCGCCTCAATCACTACGCGGACTGCTTCGGCCGCTGCGGCGCTTACGGCCTGTCCGCGGTCGCCCCCCCGCTGGCCGCAGCTTGTATTGAGCACCTCGACCGGCACGCCTAGAACCAGCAGCCGTTCGCGGACAAACGCCGCTTCTGGACCCTTCGTATCGAGCGTGGCGAGCAGGTAGATCGTCATATCGGCAGCCGCAGATTTGTCCCGAACGAGCGCGGGACTGCGAGGTTCGGTGAAGAGCCTCGTATCGTATTCGCTCGACTCGCGAATTGCGACCGTGAGGCCCGCTCGCGCCCGGTTCTCGCGGCCAGCCCGTTTTTCCCGGCGGCCGTGAAAGAAAGTCCGGCCGCGCGTGTCTGTTATTCTGGGGAGACGCCACACCATCTGCTAGCGACCGATGTCCACGTTGCCCGAAACGCGCGCCAGCCTGCTCATTCGCCTGCCCCAGGCGGCCGACGCGGCGGCGTGGGACGAGTTCGCCCAGCTGTATGCTCCCGTCGTCTGGCGGCTGGCCCGGCGGCGCGGTCTTCAACCGGCGGATGCCGACGACCTGGTCCAGGAGGTGCTCGCCGCCGTGGCCCGTTCGGTCGCCGGCTGGCTCAACGACGCTGAGCGCGGCCGGTTCCGGGCCTGGCTCCTCACGATCGCCCGCAATACGACGAATCAACTTTTTGACGCGGGCCAGACATCGCCCGCTGGCCAGCGGCGACAGTGCGGCGGCTCACCTGCTCGCGCAGCTTCCGCAGCCGTCGGCCGATGGCGCCGCGGAGCTTGTCGATCTGGAAGTCCGCCGCGAGCTGTTTCGCCGCGCGGCCGACCAGGTTCAGGACGAAGTCGCCCCCGCCACATGGCAAGCCTTCTGGCAGACGGCGGTCGCCGGGCGGCCGATTGCCGAAGTGGCCCGCAACCTCGGCATGAGCGCCGGCAGCATCTACATCGCCCGCAGCCGGGTGATGGTCCGCCTGCGGGCAGCAGCCGAGCGGCTCTCGGGAGACGAACCATGAACGCCACATTTCCCACTTGCGATGACGGCCGGCTCCGCGAGCTGCTCGAAAGCTCTGACGCCATCGTCGCCGAAAGCGATGCGGCCCTGGCGGCCGCCGAACATGTCGAGGATTGCCCGCGGTGCCAGGCCCGGCTGACAGAGCTGGCCGCGGAGCCTGCCGCCTGGACGGAAATCACCGAGCTGCTCACCGTCGACGAAGAAACCGCCCGGCTCTCGGCAGAAGCCCGCGAGCGGACCTGGCATACGGCGGTTGCGTTCGGA
>JALORD010000572.1 GCA_025459145.1 Pirellulaceae bacterium
CTGGCCACCGGCTGTCAGGAGAACGGCGACGTGGTGATCTGGAACCTCGATCAACGGCAGGAAGCGGGCCGCTTCACGTTCGAGAAAGGGGGCCTGCGCACCTACGCCCTCCGGCCGGCTGGCGAGACGTTCCGCCCCGAACGCGACCCCACGCGATTTTGCTTCTCCCCTGACGGCGCGGCGATCCTCGTCGGCGCCTACGGCGGCATCCTGCGAGCCACCGACGGCGGGCAGGAGTTGAAGCGGTTTGGGGATTAGAAGTGTGAGCCGAAACGACCTCACCGCAGCACCCGCTCGCCTCGAATCCGCTGCGAGAATTGCGGGTCGTCCTTGTAACGCAGGGCGAGGTCGTTGATCCGGGCGCGCTTCCGCACTTCGGCAAACGGCCGGCTGCGATCAATCAGCCCCAGGTCGTAGGCCAGCTGATCAGCGAAGCCCGGCAGGAGGATGCGATAGTCGGACGGGATGCTGCCGGGCGCGAGCGTGTTGATGTGCCGCACGATGTTCGTCGTGCAGTTGTTGCTGAGCGTGTCGTAGAACTCCGGCTCATCGTGGAGCTTGTTCACCCGCCGCATCACGTCGACCAGGAGCCGGCGGGCCTGTTCCGGCGTGGCGTTGGTCCGGTACACCAGCACGTCGACATCGCGATACTCGGTCCGCACGCGGATCAGGTCCCGCTCGTCGGCGATGACGTAAATCAACTCGAACTGGCCGAAGAGGCCGAGCGTCGGGCTGTACGATTCACCTTTCTCCAGCCGCACCTCAACCGACACCCCCAGATACTCGCCGTCGGCAAAGCCGAAGCTGAGCATCGTGTGGGCCAGGGCCGGCGACTCGTTGAACGGGACCATCACGAAGTCGACGGTTCTGAGCTGCGACAGATCGTACGTCCGGTTGTCGTACTCGACGAGACAATCACGATAGCTGAAGAACTCGGCATGCCGGACGTTTTCGATTTGCAGCTGATTCCCCTGCAGCCGGGCGTATGCCAGCTTTTGATGCTCGGCGACCCAGTCGTGATCGTTTGAAGGCACGGGGCTCCCACCGCCGAAAAGGCTGCGTACCGAACCGCGCTGGCTGCTCGCGGCGGGACTCCCGGCTGTCGCGTCCGCGGTTGGTCCCCCGGGTAACTGCGGCCCTTCTTCGAGCAGTTGGGCCAATCGCTCGCCGATCACATTGTCGCTGAGCACATTGCCGCCCAGCGGTCCGCCGCCGTGCCTCCCCGCGAGGTTCCCGTGGCAACCGGCCACCAGACACGCCACCGCGCAGCAGGCTGCGGTTGCCCATAATCGGGCGAAACGCGGCAAAACGTGGCTCAGCCAGCGACGAAACATAAGGGGGACGGCGTCTCAAGGCAGGTCCACGGCACGGCAGGAGCAAGCGGCGAGTGGACAAATTGGGGGATTACCAAACTGGCGGGACTTCGGGCAAGGTGAATGCGGCTGTCGCTGGCAAACCAAAACGTGCGGCCTCAAGATGGGTGCTCTGGCGAGAATGCGGAGCCAGCGGCGCACAGTGAATCTTCCCCAGCATTCTGGCATAATACTCCGCAGCGCTCGCTCTGAGCCGCGACTCCGCATCGTCCGACGTCAGACCTCCGACTTCTGCTTTCGACAAGGGCCCTCTCCATGGACCGCCGACAATTCATCACCGCCACAACAGCCGCCGCCGGAATCGGCCTGTCGCTCGCCGCCACGCGGGCCCGCCTCCAGGCCCAGGAAGTCGCCGACCAGAAGCCCAAACGGGTCGGCCTCATCGGCTGCGGCTGGTACGGCAAGTGCGACCTGTTCCGGCTGATCCAGGTCGCCCCGGTCGAGGTGGTCTCGCTGTGCGACGTCGATAAGCGGCAGCTCGACAAGGCAGCGGACCTCGTGAGTCAGCGGCAGTCGTCGAAGAAGCGGCCCCGCCTTTACGGCGACTATCGCGAGATGCTCAAGGAGAAGGACCTCGACATTTGCCTCGTCGGCACGCCCGACCACTGGCACGCTCTGAACATGATCGCCGCGGTCGAAGCGGGGGCCGATGTGTATTGCCAGAAGCCGATCAGCGTCGATGTCCGGGAGGGGCAGGCGATGCTCGCCGCGGCGCGAAAGCACAATCGCGTCGTGCAGGTCGGCACGCAGCGCCGCAGCACTCCGCATCTGGCCGAGGCAAAGGAAAAGATCGTCGACGCCGGGCTGCTCGGCAAGATCGCCCATGCCGAGGCCTGCTGCTACTACCACATGCGGGCCAACGGCAATCCGCCCGAGCAGGCCGTGCCGGAACATCTCGATTACGAAATGTGGTCCGGACCCGCGCCGCTCCGGCCGTACGACGGACTGCCACACAGGCGGTGGTGGCGGACGTTCATGCAGTACGGCAACGGCATCATGGGAGACATGTGCATCCACATGCTCGACATGATCCGCTGGCAGCTCGGCCTCGGCTGGCCCAAGTCGGTCAGCTCGAGCGGCGGCATCCTCGTGCAGAAAGAGGGCAAGTCGAACACACCCGATACGCAAAACGCGACGTTCGACTTTGGCGACCTGGCGGTCACCTGGACACACCGCTCGTGGGGCAATCCGCCCGATCCCGACTACCCGTGGGCCGGCTTCATCTACGGCGATAAGGGAACGCTCAAGCTGAGCGTCCACCGCTGGGACTTCATCCCGCAAGGGAAGAAAGAGCCGACGATGAGCGGCACGGCTGCGTTCGATCCGCCGGAAAAGTATCCCGAGGACCGGACCGAGGAGGACATGGAACTGCACGTCGCCACCGCCAACCGGGCCCACCAGCGCGACTTTTTAGCCGCCATCGCCAGCCGCGGCCGCCCGATCGCCGACATCGAACAAGGCCACATCTCGACGGCGAGTTGCATCCTCGCGAACCTCTCGATGCAACTCGGCCGCTCGCTCACCTGGGACGCGGCGAAAGGCGAAATCGCCGGCGATGCGGAAGCGAACAAACTGCTGGCGCGGGAGTATCGCCAGCCATGGACGCATCCGCGATGAGATGAACCGATCACGAGGAAAGACATCCATGAGCGCGCCATCATTCTTTGCACAACCTCCGCAGCCGAGACACGCATTCCTCTCGGCATACAAAGCCGAGGAGCTGCGTGGGCGGTTCGGAGTCCGGATCGAATTGGCACCGCTGTGGTTCACGGATTCGATCGAAAGTCCCGAACAGGGATCGGAGATCATCCTGGATCACCTTGCGTTGCCGTCGGTCGTACCCGAGGAGTTGGCAAACACGAGATTTAAACCGGCCCGCCGGCGCTGCGGTCCAAGTCGGAATCGCTCGTTCTAATCGTTCCTACGCAAGTGGAGCCGTATGAAGGAGAATTCGACCCTGGTTCCGCGAGGTACGTCCCTTCCCTCGGAACCTTGACGGAGTCTTCCCAAGACGTTTGGGAGTGCGACAGCTTCTTTGACGAATTCCCGATAAGAATTCAGCTTCACGCCGAACCCGACTATTTCGACAACGTCGCAGCCTTTGCAACGGCTGTCATCGCCGAAAACGCGATAACACCGACCGACATCTGGGAGCAAATTGCGCAGCACATGGGCGGGCTTCAGTGGAAATTCGACCACTTCAAGGTCCGCGTGCAGTTTCGCCCAAAGGAGTTGGTGCCGCGCTGGTTCTCGTTTTACCGTGATAGCGACAGCGGTCAGACGATGCTGGGAATCAGGTTGAGCGACCCGCAAGATACAGGCAATTGGTATTTACGATATCGCGGCACGAGTGCTTACGACTTGGAATGGATTCCGCACCTGTAACCAGGATGTGACGACACTTCTCGCTTGCAAGTCCGTAGGGCGGGGTCCGCCCACCAAGCGCCG
>JALORD010000573.1 GCA_025459145.1 Pirellulaceae bacterium
ATCGCGCAGGGCCACATCACGAATCACCGCGACGTCGAGTTGCTTGTTCTCCCCGTACAGAAGCAAGTCGCGATAGGGAAGGCCGTCGAAGTAGTGCACCAGGAACACCTGAGGAACGAAAGGTCTAGGCTCCCTTGCCACAGGGAGTCTCGATTTAGCCAGGCGACAGCACTACGATGGCAGCGGCTGTGTTACGGCAATTCCCAAGCCTCATCACTGCACACTTTTCACGGTGCATCATCCCATGAAGCAATCGCTCATCTGCTGGGCGCTGTTCTCCCTGCTGATCGTGCTGGGCTCCACACCGGGTCAAACGTGCGGCGGCGAGGTTTTTCACGCGCAAGGAGAACTCGCGGGCGAGCCGACCGCCCACTCGGTCCTGCTTCAGTCACGGCTGACAGCAATTGCCGGGCCGGAACTGGCGGAGGGGGGCGATGTGCCCGGAGCAACCGGTGTGGCGGCGTTCGAGTGGAGCGAGTCCCCGGCGCTCGAAAATTCTCGCCGGACGGAATGGCTCCAGGCCGAGGCTAAGCACGACTTTATCGTCCGAGCGGCGCTCGGCGAACTGAAATCCGGAACCGCTTACTATTACCGGCTGGTTTATGGGCCTACGGAGGCAGAGGTCAAAATTGGCCCGACACGGCAATTCAAAACGCTCCCGGCCGCGGGCGACACTCGCCCGCTCGCGTTCTGCATGGGGAGCTGCCAGAACTATGCGTTCTTCATGCACGGCAAAGACGGACGCGGTGCGAGCGCCTCGGCAGAAGATCGCCGGCTCGGCTATCCGTCGTATGCAGCGATGCACAAGCTCGCTCCCGATTTCTTCATCGGAACCGGCGATATCGTCTACTACGACCATCCGGCGGCAACCGCGGCCAAAACCTTGCCCGAGTTGCGGAAGAAGTGGCACGAACAGGCACGTTTCCCGCGGCTCGTCGAGTTTTTCGCCCGAACCCCCGCTTACTGGTCGAAGGATGATCACGACTTCCGCTTCAACGACGCGGACCTGCGCGGAGCCAAGCTCCCCGCGCCGTCAACAGGTATCGATGTCTTCCGTGAGCAGTTGCCGATTTTCCCGGCAGGCGATCGGACTTCGCCAACGTATCGCACGCACCGGGTTCACCCGCATCTGCAGCTTTGGTTCACGGAAGGGCGCGACTATCGCTCGCCCAATAGCCTGCCCGACGGCCCGGAAAAATCGCTTTGGGGCCAAGAACAGCGGGCCTGGCTTGAAAGGACGCTTGCCGGGAGCGATGCCACCTGGAAGATCATCATCACGCCGACGCCGATGGTCGGTCCCGATCGGAACAGCAAGAAAGACAACCACACGAACCTCGCCGGATTTCGCCACGAGGCCGAGAGCTTCTTTCAGAAGCTCCGCGAGCAAGGCATCCAGAACGTTCTCACATTCTGCGGCGATCGCCACTGGCAGTATCACAGCATTCATCCGCTGGGAGTGGAAGAATTCTCGTGCGGCGCGCTCAACGACGAAAATGCGATCGCCGGCGAGCGTCCCGGCGGCAAAGGCACGACGGATCCCGAAGGGCTCATCAAGCAGCCGTTTCTGTATTCCGAGCCTTCCGGAGGCTTCCTCTATGTCACCGTCGGCCAGCAGGAGGGCCAGCCCGCGCGGCTCCGGATTCAATTCCGCAACGATCTGGGTGAAATGCTGTACGAGACGATCAAGGAGTCCGTGCGCTGAACGCGATTGCAGTTCCCTCGACACAGTGCAGGCTTTGCCGACGAGCGACTGAAGGTCGCCCGTTTCAACCGAGCCTGGATTGAGTCAGGGAACGAATAGGTCGCGCGAAGCTGCAGACCGGATATGGTGATCACCGGCCCGTCCGCAAAGTCTGCCGAACGAGTAAGATGGTCGGCGCGCAGGCCGGATTGGCCAAGTGGCATGTCGCCAAGCGGGGCGAGGATTGCCGGCGCCGCGTAATCTCCTCTCGGTCTTGCATTCCCTTCGACTTGTTGCGAGTTCACAAAGATGCCCCCCGTACCACTTCGCCAGAAGGACGCCTGGAAAAAACTGGAAGCCCACTACGCCGAGCTGCGCGATCGCCACCTCCGCGAGCTGTTCGCGGCCGATCCGGAGCGGGGAACGCGGCTAACTTGTGACGAGGTGGGCATCTATCTCGACTACTCGAAAAACCGCATCACCGATGAAACGCTCTCGCTGCTCTGGCAATTGGCCGAAGAGTGCGACCTGGGCAGCCGGATCGAGGCCATGTTTTCAGGCGCCAAGATCAACACGACCGAGAGCCGGGCCGTGCTGCATGTGGCGTTACGCGCCGCAGCGGACGCGACGATTCTGGTCGATGGCAAAAACGTCGTACCCGACGTGCAGGCCGTGCTCGACAAAATGTCACAGTTTGCCGATCAAGTGCGCGGTGGCAATTGGCTCGGCCACACCGGCGCATCCGTCGACGCGATCGTGAACATCGGCATCGGCGGCTCGGACCTGGGTCCGGTGATGGCCTACGAGGCGCTCAAGCACTACACCGACCGCCGGCTCACCTTCCGCTTTGTGAGCAATATCGACGGGACCGACTTTGCCGAAGCGGTGCACGACCTTGACCCGGCCCGAACACTGTTTATCGTCGCCTCGAAGACGTTCACCACGCTCGAAACGATGACCAATGCGCATACAGCGCGGAAGTGGTGCCTGGCGAAGCTGCACGACGAAGCGGCCATTGCGCGGCACTTCGTCGCCCTGTCGACGAACGCCGAGGCCGTGGCCAAGTTCGGTATCGATACTGCCAACATGTTTGAGTTTTGGGACTGGGTCGGCGGCCGCTACTCGATGGATTCGGCGATTGGCCTCTCGACGATGCTCGCGATTGGCCCCCAGCACTTCCGCGAGATGCTCGCCGGCTTTCGCGAGATGGACGAACACTTCCGCTCGACACCGTGGGAGCGAAATCTGCCCGTGATACTCGGCCTGCTCACGGTTTGGTACTGCGATTTCTTCGGCTGTCAAACCCAGGCGGTGCTGCCGTACGACCAATACCTGAAGCGGTTTCCGGCCTACCTGCAGCAGCTCACGATGGAGAGCAACGGCAAGCGGGTGACGCTGGCCGGTGAGCCCGTCGACTACGAAACGAGCCCGATCTACTGGGGCGAGCCGGGGACCAATGGGCAGCACTCGTTCTACCAGCTGATCCATCAGGGAACGAAGCTGATTCCGTGCGATTTTCTAGCGTTTGCCCACTCGCTGAATCCGCTCGGTCGGCATCACGATAGTCATCCGACCAGGTGCGGGCCGAGGGGACCGCCGAGACACTCGTGCCACATCGAACATTTCCCGGCAATCGGCCCTCGAACACGCTGCTCATAGAACGACTCACGCCGGCCGTGCTCGGCAAGCTTGTCGCCCTCTACGAACACAGCGTTTTCGTGCAGGGGGCGATCTGGGACGTGAATCCAT
>JALORD010000141.1 GCA_025459145.1 Pirellulaceae bacterium
AATTTGCACGCATGCAACCCTGCGCGTGCGACAGCTCGCAGGTGCGGAGGGGAGTTGGCATTGCTGGGCGACTTCTACGGTCTTGGATTGGCGACCTGATCCCGCCCCCTTCGTGTTCCCCTTGCTGCAAATTCACGGCGCCGCGGATGCAACGTTTCCCCTGCGCTACGTTCAGCCGGACGTTGTCGTGCCCGGCGGCCGGCACGCCCTGCCGGTAACCCATCCTCAGGAGGTCGCCAGGGCCATTCTCACGTTTTGCGAGCGGGAACTGGTGACGTCGACGTAGACGGCTCACGCCAAACCGAAACGACGAGATATGCCTGCTGGCTTGCCCGGACAATCCAGCCGTTGCACCAAGCGTAGTGTGGCAACCGACACCCTCCCGCCCGCCGCCAAACTATAATCAGCGTCGCTTTCAGCTCGCCGCTGGATCGGTCTCCGGACGACGAGCCTCCTTGAGGTGCGGGACGCCATGGCCATGGAACGCCAAACCGAGCCGACGACCGCCGAGGTGGATGCCTCCACCACCTCGCGGCAGGGATCGACTGAGGAGGCAACCGCCAGCTTTCATCCTTCGCCGGCCGCTGCGGCGGCGGGCCCGCCGGCCCCTCGGGGAGAGATTGACGCCGCTCCCCAACTGAACAGGTTCCATCTGCTAGCTCGTTTGGGAGCCGGCAGCTTCGGAACGGTTTATCGAGCCTACGATCCGCAGCTTGACCGGCAAGTGGCGATCAAGGTGGCTCGGACCGACAAATTCGCCGACGCCGCGGAAATCGAGTGGTTCTTTCGTGAGGCTCGTGCGGCGGCACAGTTCAAGCACCCGCATCTGGTTCCCGTATTTGAAGTTGGCCGCGAGGGGCGATATGCCTATATCGTCTCCGCGCTCATCGAAGGGAGTACGCTGGCGTCACGACTGAGCCAGCAGCGTTTCGCACCCCAGGAGGCCGTGCGTATTCTCCGTGAACTTGCCGGGGCGGTGCATACCGCGCATCAGAAGGGCGTCTTTCATCGCGACATCAAGCCTTCTAATGTCATGCTCGACCCGCAGGGCGCGGCGCACCTGATGGATTTCGGGCTGGCCCGACGGCTAACCGGCGAGCCCCTGCAAACTCAGGCGGGAGAACTGATCGGCACCCCCGCCTATATGTCGCCCGAGCAGGCGCGTGGCAAGAGCGACACTGTCGATGCCCGCAGCGACCTGTTCAGTTTGGGGGTCGTCTTCTACGAACTGCTCACGGGCCAACGACCGTTCAAGGGCACATTGCACGAAATCATCCGGCAGGTGGAGCAGGCCGCGCCGGTTGCCCCGCGGCGCCTCGACCCGCGGATCCCACGCGACCTGGAAGCGATCTGTTTGAAGGCGATGGCTCGCGATCCCGACGATCGGTATCCGACGGTGCTGCACTTCGCCGAGGACCTGCGGCGGTGGGAACAGCATCAGCCTGTCCTGGCGCGGCGGATTAACCCGCTTGTAAGCGCAGCGAAGTGGGTGCGCCGCCATCCGGCAATAACCACCGCGATCACGGCGGCGTTTCTGGCCGTCGGTGGCACCGTGATCTACCAACAGACACGCCCGGCGTGGGTCGACGTGCGTGTCTCGCCGGCCGATTCCGGCGCAAAAGTGCTCCTGAATGGAGAGCTGATCTCGCTCGATCCCGAAGGTCGGGCGCTGGTCCCACATGCGCCCGGACAGGTCAGATTGTCAGTGACGGCCAAAGGGTTTCTGGGAGAGTATCGCGACGCAACGCTGGTGAGAGGAAAGGAGCGGACCTACCTGGCCAGCTTCGAGCTCATTCCCAATGCGGGCTACGCCCGCATAACGAGCGACCCCGAAGGGGCTTTCGTTGAAATTGTCGATACGCGCGGCAAAAGCGTTGCCCGCGGGGCGACGCCGTTTCATAGCCCACGACTTCCGGCAGGCACCTATGAGGTCACGATCAGCCGCGAACTTTACGCGCCGCTCCAGCAGAAATTGGTTGTTCCCCCAGGCGATTCCGTCGTCGAGACAAACGTGGGAAAGCTGCAGCCGCTCATTGCCCACGCATCGAGTTACCAGTTCCTCCAAGTCGTGCGGAAACAACTGGCCCAGAAGTGCGATCTCGTCGTGAGGGACGCGCCGCTGCAGGACGTTGTCAAGCAGCTTGTTGAGCGGACGAAGATACCGCTGGCGTTCGACACTCAAGCGCTCGCCGAGGCAGGGATTGATCTCCAAACGCCGATCACGCAGGATTTGCGAGGCGTTCCCCTCCAGGCAATTCTACGTACAATCTTCCAACCTCTTGGTTTGACCATTGTTCCCCAGGGGAATGCCGACCGACCAGGCACGCTGCAGGTGACCACGCGTGAACGCGCGCGACGCCAGATGATGACCGTCGTTTATCCCTTTGCCCCCGAGATTGCCCAGCTGTCCGGAGTTCCGGGCGCGTTCGACTACCAATCGCTGATTCACAATCTGATGTCCGCAATCCCTGACTGGCAGGCCCAAACCGGCGACGGCGGGACAATTGACATCGACCCCGTCACCCGGTCGCTCGTCATCATACAGACCTGGGAAAACCACCTGAAAATCGACGACTTTCTCAAGAATCTGCGCGAGTCGCGACTGGGGCAGGCCGGTCGTCAGCTCGATAATCCCTGAGGACCGACAGGACGCCGGGTGCCACTTTTGCCGCGTCGACACAATCTAGCGTGTCGCACCTGGCGACAAAGTCGCCGTCTGAAACTCTATGGCGGGGCGGGTGGAACATTATAAACAAATCCAGGGAGCAGAAATCAGCAGAACGCGCGATTGGTTGTTCACAACATACCGACCCGCTTCCGCAGCAGCCATTCGGCGCCAATGAGCACGACGAACAGGCCGGCCAGAAGCGGCGTGTTCCAGAGCGGTCGCGGGGGGAGCGATTCAATGCGGACCTGGCGGCCGCGGGGGAGGTCGCGGAGCAGGTTGTCGGCCTCGGCCAAGCGATAGAACTTCCCTTGCGAAGCCTTGGCCGCCGCGGCGAGTTCTGCGGCGTCCATCCGGGTTCGCGAGAGTTCGCCCGGCGGGGCCGACACGACGAACTCCTTGAACGGCGGCTGCCCCTCGACTGTCGGGGCCGCGAGCCAGGCCCGATACTTGCCGTCGGGCAAGTTCCCCGCACTGCCGACAAAGACGCCGCGCCCTTCGGTCGTGCGGCGGAGCGTGACATTCCGCCGCTCGCCTCCTTCGCGCTGCAGGACGACGAGCACGCCGTCGTCGGCCTGCGGTGCGAGCGAATCATCGAGAAACCGCACCCGCAGTTCGACCGCTTCACCGCGGCGATATTCGTCCCGATCGGTGGCGAGCTCCGCGGTGCGTCCCGCCGCGAGCAGCTTGGCCCGGCAGAGGTAGCGGATCGACTGAATCCAGTAGCGGGCGAAGTACGTATCGCCGACGCGATATCGCCAGCGGTACGTTTCGTCGGTCGCGTGGAAAAGCACCTTGCCCGCGCCATTAAACTGCAGGCTGATGATCGGCAGCGGCCGGCCGTCGTCGCCCACTTCGGTCGGATGTTCGGCCAGCACCCGCACGCCGGGGCGGACATCGGGTGTGCGGGCAAACCAGCGGAGCGGCTCGAGCCTCTGCTCCCACAGCCGGCGATTCTCGGCCGGCGAATCGGCCAGTTGCATCATCGGACTGGCAAGGCCCAGCGGCGTCAGCCGGGGGCGAAACCCGGCGGTGAGCGGCGCGTCCGGATCGGGGAGCCGGACCGTATCGAGATCGACCGGCAGTAGCGCCTCAAGCGGCGTCCCCCGATAGGTGAGCGGCGTATACCGCGGCCCCGCAATGAAGATCACGCCGCCGCCGCGGACCGTGACGAACTCGGCGACGTTCTCCAGGATCGACGGGCTGAGCAGCGTCGGGTTCACATCGCCAAAGATGAGCACATCGTACGAGAACAGTTCCTCCCGGCTGACGGGGAACAGCCGTTCGGCCGTCTTGTCGGTGTCGACATACTCGGGATCGGCCTCTTGCAGGACCGTCCGAAAACCCTGCGTCTTCCCCTCGGCCGGCTGATCGCGATTCAGCTCGCGAGCGAGCATCTGCTTGAGAAAGCGAAATTCGTAATTCGGGTAAGCCTGCACCAAAAGAACGCGAATCAGTTCCTCGCGCACGCGGACCTTCCGCGTGAGGCGATTGTTCTCGACGTTCAGTTCGCCTTCCCGCGGGACGACTTCGACCACATACTCGAATTCTCCCTGCTCCTCGGGGCGATGGACGAGCCGAGTCGACTGCGTCGGCGACTCGGGGTCGAGCGTCACTTCCTGTTCGGCGAGCGGCTCCGACTGGCCCGCGATCGACAAGCGAACCATCGCCTTACCGGTGTAGCCCTCGGCGGTCAGTTTGAAATCGAAGTGGACCAGGTCGCCGACGAACACCGCTTCGTCGACGAGCAGGTCGCTCACGCGCAAGTCGCGCACCGGTCGGTCGCTCCCCAGTCCGACCAGGAACAGCGGAATTGTCTTGCGCCGGGCGACCTGGGCCGCAGCCGAAAGCGATTTGCCCGAAGTGGTAACGCCATCGGTCAGCACAATCACGGCGGCGGTGGGCCTTCCCCGCTGCGATTCGAGGACTTCGATCACTGCCTCGCCCAATCGGCTGGCGGGCTCGTCGGCTGTCACGTCGCGGATCGTTTCGGCGCGCGTTTCGGCGCTGCTGTCGACGAGACGCGCGCTGCTGCCCGCCGTAAAGAGCCGCAAATTGTAGCGCACGGCGAGTTGATTCAGCAGGTCCTGATCTTCGGCCAAGAGGAGCGACCGGGCGAGATTCAGCCGCGTCGCCTCGGCGACCCCTTGGCCGGTCAGCCGCCGCTCGATCTCGGCTGCCAGGGCCGCATCGTCGTACTGATCGACGAGCCCCATGCTGGCCGAGTCATCGAGCATCACCACCACATCTGGCAAGTCGGTCCGATGCTGCTGCACGGTCCAGCCGTAGAGCATCAAGAGGACGATCCCGACGAGCGACAGCCGCAGGGCGGCGAGCAGGATCTTCCAGCGGCGTGCGGTCGACGGTCCCTCGCGTAAGTAGATCGCCAGCAGCAGTCCGCCGCAGACGAGGAGCGTCGCCAGGATCAGCCAGGGCGGGAGTTCCCAGGTCGCCTGGACGGTGGCTTCCAGGCCACTGGCTCCCTCTCCCGTCGCGGAGCCGGGAGACGGGCCGCCCGACAGCCAGCGCTCGACTTCGAGCCAATAGTTTTTCATCCGCGCCCCCTGCCGAGGTACCAGGCGAGCGCGGGATCGATCATCAGAAGCACCAGGACCGCCGTCAGCAGCCAGCGAAAGTACGAGGTGCCGGCAGCCAGGGGAATCGTCGTCAACGGAGAATTGGCGGAGGACTGCCACTGCCGGCTGAACTGGCTGGGAAGCAGATCGGGATCGAACCGGACCAGATCGCTTTCGCGGGTATCGAGATTGACGGCAAATTGCTCGGTCGTGCCGCCTGCCAGTTGCGCGGTGTAGACGCCGCTGGCGAGCACGCGGGGATCGCTCCAGGCCGTCTCAAGTCCCACAGCCGCGACCGGCAATTGCTCAGTGGAACCGTCCGGGCGCGTCAAGTTGACGGGCGCCGAGCGATCGGCCCCGGCGACCGTGCCCCCCAGGTCCTCTCCCACCAGACGATTGCGATCCTGGTCTCGCCCCTCAACCGCCGCGAGCAGCATTTCGTGCACCAGCGGGGGAAAACTGGGCCACGACGAAATGGCCGACCAGGGCGTGGGAGGCGTGGTCGACGCATCGACCGAGTCGGGGGCCGCGGCGGTGGCAAGCAGAATGCTCCGCCCGCGGAGAATCGTCTGTTCGACCAGCAGCGGATCGCCTTTGTCGAAGGCCAGAGCGACCTCCGCTCCCGAAAGGGGCGACAGCCGGACATAGCGCCAGATGGGCATCGTGAGCAGGCCGCTCTCTTCGTGCCCGCGGAAGGGAGCCACGATGGCGTGCCGGTATTCGAGCGGGTTGATGCGAAACTGCAGCGGGCTCGCAGCCGTACCGGCGGGCACGGCGTCAGCCGGCGGCCCGTCGTTATCGAGGCGTATCACGGCCTCAAGTCGCGCTGGCAGGACGCGCTCCGCGGGATTCTCCACGGCCAGGAGCTCGTTGTAATTCTCCGCCTGCACGCTGTCCCCGAGGAAAACGACGAGCCCGCCGCCGCGCGCCAAATGCCCCCGCAAGACGGCCGCCTCTTCCCGGCTGACGCGGCCCACGTTGGAGACGATCACGCAGTCGACTTCCGTCAGATCGGACTCGGCCAGCGCGCTCTCGGGGACTTCGCGAACTTCGATCGGACCGGGCAGATCGGGACGCGGATTGAGGGCGAGTGCCAGGTGCCTTGTCTCGCCCGGTCGGCCGCCCACCAGGAGCACGCGAATCGCCTCGCGCACGGGAACGCTGAGCCAGCGGCGGTTGTCGAGCGGCAAGGCATCGTCGGCCAGGCGGACTTCCACGACATGCTCGCCCGGCGTGGTGAAGCGATAGGGTGCATTAACCGTCACCTGGCCGCCGGCGGGCAGATCGATCCGTTCGTCGGCGATGCGCTGCCCATCGACCAGAATCTCGACTGCCTGCCGGGGCCAGTCCTGCCGGGCGAAGCTTTGAATTTCGGCGCTCAGCGTCACTTCCGCCCGCGTCGTTACCAGCGGCTGGCTGGTCGAGAGCCGCGTGACTGCGAGATTCGCTGCGCCGGGCTCTCCCAGATCAACCACGGCCAGCGTCGCCAGCTTCTCGAGCCGCGCGAGTCGCTCGCGACAATCGGCCGTGTTCACCTCGGCCCAAGTCTGCTGCTGCAGGTCGGTAAAGAACAGGACGCGGCGATCGACGAGCCGCGGCTCGCTCGTGCTGCTGTGACGAAGAATCGTCTCGACTTCCGCCAGCGTCGCCGCGAGGCTAGCCCCGCTATGCCGGAGGGACAAGCCGCCGATCTCGGCACTGACGTCGTCGGGATCAAAGGCTGGCTGGGGAATAACCACTTGCGGCGGCCGCCCCATCACGACGAGCGTATAGCCGTCCCCCTGACGGCCATCGGCGACGAATTGCCGGGCCAGATCGCGGGCCGAATCAAACCGCGATTTGTTCTCGCGGCGATAGTCCATCGAGTACGAGCCGTCGATCACCAGGACGACGTGCGTTTGTCCGGCCCGTCCGCCGCCGGTCCATCCCGTAAGTAGCGATAGTTGCGGGTCGGCCAGGGCGAGGGCAAATAGCAGCAGGATCGCCGTTCGGACTGCCAGGAGGAGCCACTGCTCGAGTTGAATCCGCCGCGCATTTTTGCGCATCGCGGCCAGCAGGAACTCCATCGCGGCCCACCGCTCCTCGCGATAGCGCCGCCGGCTCCAGAGATGGATCAAAATCGGCAGCGCGGCGGCCAGTCCCCAGGCAAGCATGCCCAGACTGCCGAATTGCCAGAAGGCGACGATGGGAACGAACGGATCCACAAGGTGCAGAGATGTCGGGGGACGGAGGTCGGAGAATCGAAGTCTTTCCGCCAGTTCTCTTATCTTACGCTCCGCGCCGCTGGTGCGCACCTGCCGATAGCGACAATCGTTACGCTGTGATATTCAACGTTCATGCCCCGTCGCGCGCTACAGCTCGCTGCGCGATCTTTCGCCGCACTGCAAGGGCACACGCCGAGCGGACTGCGGTTTTGCGCGTGAGCGAAATTGCTCGCCCCTTGACGACGCCGGTGATAAGTCCATATTCGGATGTTCTGGTTTTCATCATCAAGGCGAGGAACCAATTCATGGGGCGCGCGAAGATCACGATCGTCGGAGCGGGGAATGTGGGCGCCACGTGCGCCCACTGGTGTGCCGCGGCCGAACTGGGCGATGTGGTGCTGGTCGATATTCCGGCCACTGAGAGCATGCCCAAGGGGAAGGCCCTCGATCTGATGCAGGCCTCGCCGATCGTGGGGTTTGATGCGAACATTGTGGGCTGTACCGACTATGGCCCCACGGCCGGGAGCGATGTGGTGGTCGTCACCGCCGGCATTGCCCGCAAACCGGGCATGAGCCGCGACGATCTTCTGGCCACGAACGCCAAAATCGTGACCTCCGTCGCCGAGAACATTAAAGCCACTAGCCCCGGAGCTGTGGTGATCGTCGTGAGCAATCCGCTCGACGCGATGGTTCAGCAGGTGTTCAAAGTGACCGGCTTTCCGGCCAGCCGCGTCTGTGGACAGGCGGGCGTGCTCGACACGGCGCGCTATCGCACGTTCCTGGCGATGGAACTGGGCGTGAGCGTCGAAGATGTCTCGGCGCTCCTCATGGGGGGCCACGGCGACACGATGGTTCCGATGCCGAGTTGCACGAGCGTCGGCGGCATTCCGATCCGCCGGCTCCTCTCGGAAGACAAACTCAATGCGATCGTCGATCGGGCCCGCAACGGCGGGGCCGAGATCGTATCGCTCCTCAAGACCGGCAGCGCCTACTACGCTCCCGCAGCCGCGACCGCGCAGATGGTGGAAGCGGTTGTGCGCGACAAGAAGCGACTGATTCCCGCCGCCGCGTATTGCGACAAAGAGTACGGCGTCGGCGGCTACTATGTCGGCGTTCCCGTGATTATGGGTGCGCAGGGGGTGGAGAAAGTCGTCGAGCTCAAGCTCGATGCCGAAGAGCAAGCGGCATTTGACAAGAGCGTCGCCGCGGTGAAGTCACTGGTGAAGACGATGGACGAGTTGATGGCGAAAGCCGCGTAAGCTCTCTCGTGACTTGCCGCTAGCACTCGCTTGGTTCCTGACGTTGACATTCACCAGTCACTGCCGTACAACTCCCGCTCGACACGACACGTTGGCGCTGGCCATGTCGCTGGCCGCCAATCGTGATGTGCGACATGCTGCGGAAGTCCCACTCCGCAGCACTCATTCCAAACCTGGAATTAGTTGTTTGGCCGCCTCCTCTTCCAGTTCGCGGTCCTCGATTTCCCGGCTGGTCGCTCGGCGCCCGGTTGCCGATTGGTTCCCTTCCTTTCGATGCGCGACGGCATCGCTGCGGTGGCTGCCCGCGCGGCCCACGGTGAGCTGTTTCGCAATCGCCTCGCCCGATCGTTCCCGCCCAGACCCCGACGGATGCTCATGAATCGCCTGTTTGCCGCTCCCGAGTTTCCCGCTTCCGGCCACACGACGACGACCCGTGTCGATGGAGCCCAAGTCGATCCCGATCGAGTTCGGAGACTTGCGGGTGCGACCGAGCCGCAGTCGTTCTTCGCGCCGCAGCACTACGAGGCGGGCTACTCGTATCCGCTGATCGTGTGGCTGCATTCGGCCGGGGGTAACGAGCGGCAAATCGCGCGGATCATGCCGCTGGTGAGCACGCGAAATTATGTCGGCGTCGGCGTGCGAGGAATTTCTCGGGCCTCGGCTCCGGCGGAATTCTGCTGGACGCAAAGCACTTCCGGAATCGCCGCTGCCGAAGAGCGCATTCTGGCCGCCGTCGACAAAGCCCAATCGAAGTTCAACGTGCACACAGGTCGGATCTTTCTGGCCGGCTACGAAGCGGGCGGAACGATGGCCCTCCGCGTGGCGCTCCGTAATCCCGGGCGGTTTGCCGCGGCGGTATCGGTGAATGGCGCATTCCCGGAAGGGGAGCGGCCGCTGGCCCGTTTAGATCATCTGCGCAAGTTTCCGCTCCTCGTCGCGCATTGCCGGGACTCGGGAACGTACCCCGTCGAGCGGCTGTGCCGCGAGCTCTCGCTGTTTCATGCCGCGGGTCTTTCGGTCACGCTGCGGCAGTATCCCTGCGGCGACGAATTGACGACCCAGATGCTCCGCGATCTGGATAACTGGTTGATGGAGCAGGTCACCGGATGTAGCGCTGCGACCGAGGCGGACGCCCAGGAACTGCCACGCGACCGCAATTAGTCTTACGGCAACTTGGGGAGTTGTCGGCGGTCAGTGGTCCGTCGCAGGCGGTGACTTCCGACCTCTGTCGCTCGCCGTTGAATCTTAAAACGCCAGACGCCCGGCGGCCGGTTACACGGAGATTTGCAGTTCGCCCGAGAACTGATCTGGGCGCACAGCCGTCACTTCGCGGATACTGCCGCGACCATGGCCGAAGACTCCATTCGCAAAGCTGCCATTCTGCTGATGAGCCTGCCGGAAGAGCAGGCGGCTCAGTTGTTGTCACGCCTCGCTCCGAAGCAGGTTGAGCTCGTGTCGATCGAGATCGCCAAGCTCGGCCGCCTCTCGGCGAGCGAACAGGAAACGGTGATCCAGGAGTTTGCCGAAGCCAATCCAAATTCACTCGGGATGACCGGCGGCGGACTGAACGTTGCCAAGTCGCTGGTCGAAAAGGCGCTCGGCAAAGGGGCCACGCAGACGCTCGACGTCGTGCAGCAATCGATCGCGGCGCTTCCGTTCGGTTTCCTCAAAAAGGTCGATCCGCAGAACCTGCTTACGTTTATCATCGACGAGCACCCGCAAACGATCGCCCTGATCCTGTCGCATCTGCCGCCGGCCTATGGCGCCGAGATCATCAAGGGACTGCCTGCCGAGCGCCAACTGGCGGTGGTGCGGCGGGTGGCCAACATGGGCCAGACCAACCCGGAGGTGATTCACGAAATCGAAAGCGGTCTCGAAAGCCGGATGTCGAACCTGATGAATCAGTCGTTCGAAAAGGCGGGGGGCGTCGCCAGCGTGGCGGAGATCCTCAACGTTTCGGATCGGGCCACCGAGCGGGCGCTCCTCGAATCACTGGCGCAGGAAGACCCCGAACTTGTCGAGGAAATCCGCCGGCTGATGTTCGTCTTCGACGACCTGTGCAAGCTCAGTGACAAGGACATGCAGTCGGTTCTTAAGAGCGTCGAAACCAACCAGTGGGCGATGGCGCTTAAGGGCGCGAGCACCGAACTGAAACAGAGAATCCTGGGGAACATGTCGCAGCGGGCGGCGGCCATGCTCGCCGAAGAAATGGATTTTCTCGGCTCGGTCAAGCTTTCCGAGGTCGAAGCCGTCCAGCAGCAAATCGTCGATATCGTCCGCAAATTGGAAGATGCCGGCCAGATCACCGTTCATGCCGCGGCTGA
>JALORD010000574.1 GCA_025459145.1 Pirellulaceae bacterium
GGCGGGGCCGGCGGTCTCGTCGGGCCCGACATGGTGAGCCTCGGTGCGACCGCGCAGATCGACTATCTGCTCGAATCGCTCATCGCCCCGGCTGCCAAGGTGAAAGAGAACTTTCACTCGAAGGTCGTCCTCGATGGCGACGGCCAGGTGACGAGCGGTATCCCGGTCCGCGAGACCGAACAGGAGATCGTCCTCCGTGATGCCGAGGATAAACTTGTCACGATCGCCAAGAGCAACATCGAGAACATCAAGGACGGCCGCTCGCTGATGCCCGACGGGCTGGTCGATTCGCTCACGCGGCAGGAACTGGTCGATCTGACGGCGTTTCTCGCGCAGCTCGGCAAGGTCGGCGGCCGCTACACGATCGGCCCCGAAAAGGTCGTCCGCCGCTGGCAGGTACTTCCCTACTCGAACGAAGCCAACCGCAAACTCAATCGGACGAGCTTCGACACGGCAGCGAGCGACGATCCCGACTTTGTCTGGACGAGCGCCTACAGCCGGGTGGCAGGCGACTTGCCGCTCGAGGGCCTGCCGACCTATAAGCCGCACGCGAACCTGGAGCCGACGACGTTCGTCCGGTTCGAGATCGATGTGACAACGCCGGGGAAGGCGAAACTTGTCGTGGACGGCGGAGCGGCTGGAATCGAGTTCTGGCTCGACGGCAAGCCGACGCCGCTGGCGGATGGAGCTGTGCTCGATCTGGCGACCGGCCGGCACCAACTCGTCCTCGCGGTGAATCGCACGCAGCGCACCGCGCCGCTCAAGGTTGAAATCGTCGAACAAGGAGCGGTTGTGCAGGTGATTGGCGGGAAGTGATGCAATGCTGATTGTCGGGGCTGACTACATTGAGCGAGTGGCTCGCGATGAGCCAGTTCGCTTGAAGATGGTGTTCAACCATGCCGGAGCGATAATATTTCCAGAAACGCAAGAGCATCGGGATCAGAAGGCGGCTGGCATCTCGTACGAGGACAATTACGCAGGCAACGCTTTGGCCGCAATGCTCGCACGCGGCAGGATTGAAGTGCGGTTCCACGAGCGGTTTAGTCCGGAGCAAGTATCGGCAATTCTGTCCCAATTGCTAAGCCAGCCGGTTCTGCGACCATTGCTGCTCTGGGAACGAACTTATCGAGGGCTGGTATTGTCCGACTCTGAATTTGAAAAACCATGATCCACCCGCCGCGGCAGCGGACCGCACAGGAGTCATACCGCCGTCGCGGTCCGCTCCAGCGGGTGGCACAAGTTGAACGCCAACTTGGGCCGGCCGGAGGCATCGTGAGAAGCGCCGTTCTGCGTTCGCGCCTTCGCCAACACAAAATGTCGTCGGCAGAAATCTGCATCGAACCATCGCGCAGCCCGCTCGGGCATGCCTCCCGCGGGCCCCGTTTGCAGTAGCAAACTGGGGCACCCCGTTAGGCGGGAACACGAGGATGGCAGGCGGGGCAGAAGAATCGCGGTTCGTCGGCATCGGGTTGCAGGACCCAGCCGAGTTCTTGTGCCAAGCGAGAAGCACGAACGCTGAACGCCACTGCACCTTGTTCTCCCGCCGGAACTCCTTCCCAGCAATCCAGAAAGTCCTCGTCGATTTCGCACGCAGCGCACTTCAGCGAGAGGTACACGTAGAGGTGCAGTTGCATGTCGTCATTCTGGGAAGCGGCCACAGGAAGTTGACCTTTTGCCAGTACGGAGGTTCATCGACCAAATCCGCGTCGAACCGTCGCGCGACCCGCGCGGGCATGCCTCCTGCGGGCCCAGTTTGCAGTAGCAAACAGGGATAGCCCATCACTTCACCGGCTGAGGTTACGGGAACTTCCAGGTGCCGTCCCGGATTTCCTTGCGCGGGCGGTACATCCGGACGACGTAGTTCCAGCCCGGCATGATTGGTATGTAGTTCGGAGCATTCTCGTCGCCGCCGAAGTGGATCGTCACGGAGCCATCCGCGCTGGGTTTGGCGGTGACGTTGTTCACCGTGTAGGCGTTACGCGCGTTCTTCTCGAAGTAGCCTTCCTTGTTGTACACGCTGACGGACCAGAACCCGTCGACGGGGACATCCTTCACTGTCAACTGATACGCGGTTCGGCCGTCGTTGGCTTTCGGTTCGACTCCCGCGTAGATGGCGGCGCTCGGCGGGTTGCCGCCCCAGCCCGCAGCCGTGCCGATCAGGTGCTGGACCGGATCGACGACTCCCTTTTTCCCGAACATCCGCGTCGAGTCGATTCCGCCGTTGGCGGCCGCCAGGGCCAGGAGCGCGTCGCGGACTTTCGTGAGCGACGCCTGATCCCAGTCGGTCACTGCGAATTTGCCCGCCGACTTCTGCTCAACTTTGATTGCGTCCTGCAGGGCGTGGACCGCCTGGACATCGGCCGGGTCATTGGGGTTCACAAATGTCCGGATCGCGAGGCAGACGTACCGCGTGCCGATCTGGTCCTTCGCGAGCGTGTGCGTTCCCGGCGCGTAGAACACTTCGGGCGCATACTGATCTTCATCGATCACCTGGACGGCCATGTATCGCTGGCCGGGATCCGGCAGCGTGACGGTGACCGGCCCGGCATCGAGGTCGAACACGCCGAAGGAGTAAAGCGTGTCGCGGTTCAGCCGGATCACGGTCTGGCGATCGATTGCCGCGAGTTCGCGCTCGTGCTTGAATTTGCCGAAGCCGCCGTCTTTCACAAAGCGGGCAAAATAATTGTCGGACTCCGCGCGGCAGAAGTTATCGACCGTCACCCGCACAGGCCCGGCCTCCTGGGCCCAAACGCCCGTCAGTTGGCCCATCGTGAAAAGAAGTGCCGTGGCCCACAAAATCGTATCCGCACGCATGCAGTTGTCCTTTGTCGCGGCTGAATGCCGCCAAGAGTAACCTGCCCCTTGTCACCGCACTGGCTTGTGATGGGGCGAACCAGCAACTTGGTCTTCGAATCAGACCGATGGCAGACATTTTGGGGAATCGCCAAGCGGAAAGGAAGAGCGGCCGCCAATTGCGGGTTTGCAGCGGTTCGCCCAAACGGGTAGTCCAAGTTGGTCGCCAAATTGGGATTGCCGGAGACATAGAGAGGAACGTCGTTCTTCGTTCACCCGTGGCCCATTCCGTGCGCTTTTGGCAGAAACCTGCGCCCAACCGAAACGCAGCCCGCTTGGGCATGCCTCCCGCAGGCCCGGTTTGCATTAGCAAATTGGGCACCCCGGGTTCATCACGCTCGCAGTTGTGCATTCTGGAGATCATTTTCGATGATCGGACCG
>JALORD010000575.1 GCA_025459145.1 Pirellulaceae bacterium
TGGTTCGGTTGTAGCGGTCGTCCGGATCGCATCCGCACGTCAGGTCCGTGTGAGCTAGATTCCCATTTGAGGCTGCCAGCTGCGCCCCATGACTCGGCCCGCTGGCCCGTCCTGTCGACAAGCACCAGCCCTGGGAAGATGCCATGAGCGAAGACACGGCCCTGCTCGAACCGACCGCGGCTCCCAAGCCTCCGCCGCCGGCCCATTTGCTGGCGGTGACCGAGCCCTGGCTCGCCCGGACCATCATCCATGCCGGCTGTGGCGAAACGATCGTGAGCGGCGTCGACTACGTCCTGCTCGAATGTCCGTTTCGCCAGGTCCCTGCGGTCCACTGCGACTGCTGCGGCGAGGATGTGCCGCTTTCCGCGGTGGCCTGGAGCGATACGGGCGAGAACGTGGCCGAATACAGGGAGCGGATCAAGCTGTCGGTCCCCTTCTGGCAGCGGGCCTATCTCGCGACGATCGGCAACGCCTACGAAGGAGCGGTGGCCCTGCATCTCGACAGCCGCGGGAATCCGAAACCGCTCGCGTGACGCTCGGTTTCGAGCCTTTCATCGCCGCTCGGAGTCGTTGTCGACTTTTTCGGCTGGCGTTACAATTCGGGGCTTTACCCGATTCCCCGATTCGACGAGCGAGCTTTCGTGAGCGCCCACCTGAAACTGGCCGTAATTCCCGGCGACGGCACCGGTCCTGAAGTCACAGCCGAGGCCCTCAAGGTGCTGGCCGCGGTGGCCAAGCTCGAAAAGTTCACGTTCGAGACCCAGGAGTTCGACTGGGGGGGCGAGCGGTACCTGAAGACGGGCGAAACGCTCCCCGCCGGCGGCGCCGACGAGCTGCGGAAGTTTAACGCGATCTATCTGGGCGCGGTGGGCCATCCCGACGTGAAGCCCGGGATTCTCGAGAAGGGGCTCTTGCTGGAACTGCGGTTTCAGCTCGATCAGTACATCAACCTCCGTCCGGTGAAGCTGTTTCCCGGCGTCGAGTGCCCGCTCGTGGGCAAGGGACCGAAGGACATCGATTTCGTCGTCGTCCGCGAGAACACCGAGGACATGTATGCGGGGATCGGCGGTTGGCTCAAGAAGCACACGGCCGACGAAGTGGCGACGCAGACCGCCGTCTACACCCGCAAGGGCTGCGAGCGGGCGATTCGCTGGGCATTCGAGTTCACCCGGAAGCGGAACAACCCCAAGGGGAAGATGCTCACGCTCGTCGCCAAGACGAACGTGCTCACCTATGGGCACGATCTGTGGTGGCGGACGTTCCAGGACGTGGCGAAGGAATACTCCGACGTGAAGGCCGACTACAACCACGTCGACGCCTGCTGCATGTGGATGGTCAAAAACCCCGAGTACTACGACGTGATCGTCACGACAAACATGTTCGGCGACATCATCACGGATCTGGGCGCGATGATTCAGGGGGGCCTCGGCGTTGCCGCCGGCGGCAACATCAACCCGGATAAAGGGGGCGTCAGCATGTACGAGCCGATGGGGGGCTCGGCCCCGAAATACACCGGCCAGAACGTCATCAACCCGATCGCCGCAATCGGCGCGATGAGCATGCTCCTGGAACACAGCGGCCAGCCGGCAGCCGGAGCCCGGGTGATGAAGGCGATTCAAACCGTCACCGGCACGAAAATGAAGAGCCAAAACGCCGGCAAGATGGGCTGTGGCACGAAGGAAGTGGGCGATTTGGTGGTGGCGGCGCTGTAGACGGTCCGGCGGTGCCACCTCGCGTTCCACGTGCCCTATACTGAATTCTTCGAGGCACTCGTGCCGGTGTGACCCCGGTTTTGCTCCGCGGAGAATTCGCCATGGTCGTGCGCATTGGGTTTCTGACCGTCGTTTTCGCTTCCCTACTGGTTACCCTTTCGGGAACCTTCGCGATTTGCCGCGCCGCCCCGGCTGAAGACGCGCCTGCCGCAGCGGTCAGCGCCGATCCAGCCGCGACCAAGAAAGAAGCCCTCGCTTGGCTCGAGGCTTTCAGCAAGCGGCAGGTCCTGTTTCATCCTGAGGACGTCAAGAAGCTGCAGGCCCGCGTCGAGGCGATGACGCCCGAGGAGGCGGCCGCCTGGTGGAAGGCATCGCAGCCGAAGCGGGAAGAGCTCGACAGCCCGGAGTGGCTCGAGACCGAAAGCTGGCTGAAGAAGTTCCTCGCCGTGCAGGCGATCTATAGCGACGAGGAAATTCGCGACTTCCAGTCGGAAGCCGCCGCCAAGGCCAAAGAGTCGGCCGCTTCGCTGCAGGACGTGCTCGACCGGGTGACCAAACTTCGCCAGCGGCTTGTCGGCGGTGCCCTCCAATCGGAACAAACCCGCCAGCTACAGCTCGCCGCGAACCAAGCCTTCCGGCAGAACGACGTCCGCCAGCGCGAGGAAGCCGCCCGCGCTGCCCGCTCGCGACCCGCCGCCACGTTCCCCACCCCGGCAGCTCCCCCAGCCCGCGAACGCCCCGGCCGATTCAACGAGCCGCTGATTGACTCGCTCGACGTCGCCCGCTGGGCAGTCCTGCGGGAACTCTTCCCGCGCTGGTGATCGCGACATACCAACATCACGAGTAACAGCAGCTCCCACCTTTGGAGTGGTTTGTTCCGAGGCGGGTCAGGACGGAGCAACCACTGAATTGTTGAACGGATCCGCGGCTTGGTGCCGAGTCGTGACGTTAAGAGGATGGCAGCAAAGCATTACGAGGAAATGCTTTGCGAGACGAGCGTCAGTTCACTGAACGCGATTATTTAACAAAACGTTCACCTCAAAACGCATCCGCTCCGCACGAATCACCTTTGCGAAGAACGCTATCTTCAGGGGATTTGCTTGTGCCGATGCTCGGCCGGTCAACTCAACCGTTTCAATGATCAAACGGATCGGCGCGGCGCACTAACAGACTTCGACCCGTGACGGCCGAGGGCACGTATGTTCACCAAATTGCCAAAGAACTCGCGGCTGTTTTGAGAACTATCGCCCATGCCAAGCGAGGGCTAAGCGACTGCGGGCTTCCAGGCATCCGCTGTGTGCCGCCAGCAGGAGTGGCCACGAGCAGGAACGAGTCGGTACTCATGTTCCCACGCTGCACAGCACACCCTCGACTAACGGCTATCAGAGACGCAGATTATACCACACATATCTTGGCCCGCGCCGCTCATTTTTGCCAGAACTAACAGCGGCGTAACGACTTATATAAAATTCACGGAATTCGATATTTTTAGCGGCAATCGGTACGCCCCAACAACC